>DASQMQ010000282.1:0-16323 GCA_035645455.1 Pseudonocardia sp. | reverse complement strand
CGCGCCGTCCGCAGCGACTGCGGTCCACTCATGCCCTGATAGGCACCGCAGCACAGGGACGACCGGCGGCCGTCCACCCCCGCACGGCGAGTCCGCGGCCGTCCTCGCTCAGTGGACCGGCTCTGCATAGACGACGATGTTGTCCCGGTAGCTGCGCGCCCCATGATCGAAGTCGCCGCCGCATGTGATCAGGCGCAGTTGGGGGGAGTCGACGTCGCCGTACACGTCATCGGTCGGGAAGCGGTCCTTCGGGTACTGCGCGACACGCGTCACGGCGAATCGCGTCGCGCTGCTGTCCTGGCGGTCGACGCTCACTTCGTCGCCGGGCCGCACGGCGCTCAGGTTGTAGAACACCCCCTCGGTGCCCTTCCAGTCCACGTGGGCGGCCAGCACGGCCGGGCCCGGCGCGCCCGGTGGTGGTGAACCGGTGTACCAGCCTGCCGTCGTGCCGTCCGGTGGCACCTCGAGGCTGCCGTCGGGCTGCAGCCCGAGGGTGATCAGGCCGGTGTCCACACCGATCGCCGGTATCCGCAGGCGGACCGGGCGCGGACCGCCGGGCGTGGTGGCTGATGCGATCGGGGCGGCGGGGGACGGGACCGCGGCGGTCGCGGCGGCGGCGGTCGACGGGACGGCGGTTGACGGGACGGCGGTTGACGGGGCGGTGATGTGCGGGGCGGTCCTGGGGGGAGCGGTGGCGGACGGGGTGGTGCGGTGGGGCGCAGTTGTGGACGGAGCCGTGATGGACGGGGCGCCGGCGAACGGGTCGGAGGTCGCGACCACATCCGGCGGGCCACCCGCGCAGCCGGACAGCAGGACGAGCCCGAGCAGCGTCCTCGCCACGACGGCGACCCGGCGGGACCGATGGTCAGTCGACACGGCTCGAGGACGCGCGGCTCGAGGCGCCGGAGCCGTCGCCGGTCTGCACGCCACCTCGGGGCTTGACCGGGATCTGGTCCTGGACGATGACCCCAACGGCGACCCCCGCGCTGGTGCTCGGGCCCTTCTCGAAGACCGGCTCGGCCTCGGCCACCGGTTCCACAGCGGGCTCGTCGGTCGGCTGGGTGGCGGACGGGGTGGTCGGGGGCGTTGTGGGCTGGGCGGTGGGCTGGGTAGTGGGCTGGGTAGTGGGCTCGCCGAACAGGCTCTCGCAGGCGTAACCGTCGTCGTCCCCGTCGAGGCCGTTCGGATCGGTGGGGTCGGCGACGAGGACGGCCTGCGCCTCGGCCTGGGTGGCGAAGTCGGCGCAGTCGCGATCGGCCTGGGCCGAGGCGACCCCCGTGAGGGGGAGCGCGGTTGCGGCGGCGGCGATGACCGCGGCGGCAACGAAAGCATGAATTCTCAAGGCGGAGGACCCTCCCGGGTTGGCGGAGACCGCGCAGTGGGGGACCTGACGCAGGAGAGCGGTTGCTCTGAGTGGCGGCTCAGTACACCACGTGGTTACTCCAATCGGAGGAGTGTCAACCCGAACGGGACCTACCCGATGCGTGCTCGGCCGGGCTCGGAGCCGCGACGGGGGTGCTGCCACTCCCGACCGGGCGACCTCAGCCCCACCGCCTACGCCCAGCAGCTCACGACACAGGCCGAGGTGTCCGGCTGACCGGGGTCACTTCAGTTGACCGCAAGCGCCTGGTCCGCACGCGCGACGGTTGCCTCGGTGTCGACGGCGTAGCCCGCCTCGACCAGACCTCGGCGAGGACACCGACGAATGCCTGTTCTGCATGAAGAATCCGTGAAGAACACGATCATCGTCGGTTCACCCGGTGACCGTTACCGTCCGCCACCGACAGCAGATACCTGAGCGGGTCGTATCGAGGAGATCGCCACTGTGCGCTTGAAGGTGTTCGGTTCGGTGCTCGTGGTGCTGGCGGTGGGAGCGTGCCAGGTGGGCACCGGCTCGCCGCCGCCGCCGGCCACCTCACCAGGAGGAACCTCGACGGCCGGTACCGGTCCGTCGGACGGGGCCGGGGGGTCACCCGGGCCGGTGCTGCCGGGCGGGCGGTTCGCCTTCGCCTACCCCTTCTTCCCCCTCGACGGGACGTCGGGGGTGGCCGCTCCCGAGGGTTTCGTCGAGCGGTTCGCGGGTGCGAAGCACAACCCCGACGTGATCGAAGGATGGGCGGCCTCCGGTCGTGACATCCGGGCGTTGAACCCGCAGGGCATGTACTTCAAGCACCTGAACCTGCGCATCACGGACAACACCCGGCGGGGCGCCGGCGGGTCGAAGATCGACGGCATGCCGGACTACGACTGGATCCATGCCAACCACCCCGAGTGGGTCATCAAGGACCGGCGGGGCGAACCCGTCCCGATGTACCTGCCCACCGAGGAGGTCCTGGACTTCGGCAACGACGCCTACCTGGACTGGGCGCTGAACACCTGGATGCCCCAGCAGTTGTTCGACGAGGCCGACCTCGCCGCGCCGGTGATCTACCTGCAGCACGACAACGGCGACTTCCAGGCCCACGACATCGACTGCGCGCCCGGGGACGCGGTCTGCGCGCGGTACACCACCGACGAGGGCATGCAGTCGGCGTGGGTGCACATGCTGACCCGGGTCAAGCAGCGCTGGCCCCAGGTCCGGATCATCGTCAGCAGCGGGCCGAAACCGTTCGTCGAGCCCACCGTCCAGCTGGCCGCCCTCAAGCGCGTTCTCGCCGCATCCGACGGCTACTACTCCGAGGGCCTGACCGACCGCCACCACAACTACCTGAGGACGGCCACCGGACCCGAGAGGCGGGTCGCCCTGGAAATGATCCGCCAGCTCGCTGCGTGGCTGTCCGACCAGGGCAAGGTATTCATGCCCATCGAGGGCCAGGACGACGGCATCCCCCCGACCCAGGCCGACACCGACTACGCCTTCGCCTTCTTCAACCTGCTGCGCACCACCAGCGACCGGCAGTTCTTCGGCCAGCTCAACATCGACCCGGACGGGCAGTGGGCACCCACGGAGTACCCCGAGATGGACGCCCCGCTCGGGGCGCCCACCGGGCCGGCGACGCAGGTCCGCCCGCACGTCTACCAGCGCACCTTCGACGAGGCCGTCGCCTACGTCAACCTCTCCGACACCACCACCACGATCGACCTCCCCAGCAGCGCCTTGACGAACTCGCGCGGCCAGACCGTCACCGCGCTCACCCTCGAGCCGTTCAGCGGCATCACCCTCTACGGGTGACCCGGCTCCAGGAGCGAGCCCCTTGCGCGATCCACGGGGACCGCGATGGTGGCGGCCGGGTCGCTGGGCCGGCGTCGGGAGGGCTCAGCGGAGGATCTTGAGGACGATCTCGGTGTACCGGTCGATGACGTCGTCGCGACTGAGCGGGCCGGTCGGATCGAACCACTCGCGAACGCCGTTGAGCATGTCGAGCACGGCCATGGTGGCGATCTCGGGGTCGGCCGTGTCGAACTCCCCGCGGGTGCAGCCCTCGGTGATCACGTCGCGCACTGCGTCGTGGTAGGCCTTCTGCAGTCCGATCCCGTCCTTCTGCTGCTCAGGGGCGAGGGCGTAGCGGATCGGGTTCCCGATGAGGAGTTCAGGGCGTCGGTCGTCGCTGATCTCCAGGTGCAGTCGCACCATCTGCCGGATGCGCTCGGTCGGCGTCGTCGTCGGGTCGCGCAGTGGTGGGACGGTCGCTGCCACGAAGTCGCTCATGAACCGCGCGACGCAGGCGTGCAGGATGTCCTGCTTGTTGGTGAAGTGGTGGTACATCGTCGAGGACGAGATGTCGACCGCTTCGGCGATGTCGCGGATCGAGGTGGCGCCGTACCCGCGCTCGTAGAACAGCGCCGCGGCACGATCCATGATCGCCGCACGGAGCACGGGACCGTCGTCGAGTGAACGCTTCCTCGCCACGCTACGGACCCTAACAGTCCTGTCGATCGATTGATCGGCATGTCTTGACGACCGACGGGTGGCTCGCTAGCTTCGTGTCGATCGATCGATCGACACGTTCCCCCACGTCGACAGGGCGTCGCATGAGTGATCGCAGACCGGCGTGGTCCACGGTGCCGGAACCGGGGAGCCGGGTGCTGGTCACCGGAGCTGCCGGTGGTCTCGGACGAGCTCTCGTCACCGCACTCACGCAGTTGCAGGCCGTTGTCGTCGGCATCGACCGGGCGGGGGCGGACTCGGCCGGACCCGGGAAGCTCCTGGCCGCGGACCTCACCGACGCCGACGCCGCGCACCGGGCGGTGACCGACGCCGTCGAGCTGCTCGGTGGCCTGGATGTGCTGATCGGCGCGGCCGGCGTCGTCGACACCATCCACCGTGCCTCGACGTTTCCGCTCGACGCCTTCCGCAACGACGTCGAGGTCAACCTGCTCGCCCAGTTCACCGTCGCCCAGGCCGCCCTACCTGCACTCTCGGCCGCCGACCGACCTGCGATCGTCTTCGTGTCCTCGGTCGCCGCGCAGGACGGACTGCCCGGCCAGGCGTCCTACGCGGCCGCGAAGGCCGGTGTCCTCGGATTGACGCGGAGTCTGGCTGCGGAATGGGCCGGCGCCGGTATCCGGGTCAACGCCGTCGTTCCCGGGCTCTTCGCCACCCCCAAGGTCGTCGGCCTGCCACCGACGGCTCGCGACCGACTGATCGCCGACGTCCCGCTGGGTCGCATCGCCTCCCTCGACGAGGTCGTCGGCCCGATCCTCTACCTGCTCTCACCGGCTGCCGGCTACACGACCGGCCAGGCCCTCCGACTCGACGGCGGTGCCGGTCTCGGCCGCGCCGGCCTCCACCGCTGAACTGCGGCTCGACCAGACATCCGGGAGTGACCATGTACTACATCGGTGTGGACATCGGTGGCACCTTCACCGACTGCGTGCTCGTGGACCAGGACGGCAACCATCGGACGGCGAAGGCGCTGTCGACCAGGGACGAGCCGGTCAGCGGTGTCGTGGCCGCGTTGGCACAGCTCGCCGGCACCGTCGGTCTCGACCTGCCGACGCTGCTGGCCAGGACCGACCGCTTCGGCCACGGCACGACCATCGGCACGAACGCCGTGCTGGAGCGGCGCGGCGCCCGGGTGGGCCTGGTCGCGACGGCGGGCCACGGGGACGCGCTGCAGATGATGCGGGGCTCCGGCCGGGTGGCGGGCCGTTCGATCGAGGACGTGTTCTCGGTGCACGGCAGCAGGCGGCCGCTGCCGTTGATCACCCCCGGCGCCGTGCTGGAGATCGACGAGCGGATCGACGCCGGCGGCTCGGTCGTCGTCGCGCTGGACACCGGCGCCGCGGTCGAGCGGATCCGCGAACTCGTCGGCGCCCACCAGCTCGACTCGGTCGCCATCGCGTTCCTGTGGTCGTTCGCGAACCCGTCCCACGAGCAGGCACTCGCGGAAGCCCTCTCGGCCGCCCTGCCGGACGTGTTCGTGTCCAGTTCGTCGATCGTGTCGCCGCGGCTGGGTGAGTACGAGCGCACCGTCGCCACCGTCGTGAACGGCTACGTCGGGCCCGCGTGCTCGCGCTACCTGGGCCGGCTCGCCGAGGAGCTGGCCGGAACGGGACTCGACCGGCCGCTGCTGGTGATGCAGTCCCACGGGGGCGTGCTGCCGGCGGCCGCCGCGGCGGACACCTCCCTGGGGACGATCGACTCCGGTCCAGCGGGCGGGCTCACCGCCGTCGCGATGCTGGCCACGTCCTACGGCCACGAACGCGTGGTGGCCACCGACATGGGGGGCACGTCGTTCGACATCGGGCTCCTGATCGACGGCAAGCCCGTCCTCGCCGACGAGAACGTCATCGACCAGTACACCTACCGGCTGCCGCACCTGGACATCCGCACGATCGCCTGCGGCGGTGGCACGATCGCCCGCTTCGACGAGGCGACCCGGGGGATGCGGGTCGGACCGCAGAGCGCGGGATCCGAACCCGGTCCGGCCTGCTACGGCCGCGGGGGCACCGAGCCGACGGTCACCGATGCCGACGTCGTGCTGGGACTGCTGCGTCCCGCCGCCTTCCTCGACGGCCGCATGCCGTTGGACCGCGGTGCTGCGCTCGCCGCGGTCGGCCGGCTCGCGGAACGGGTGGGGCTCTCGGTCGAGGAGACGGCCGCGGGCATCCTGGAGATCAACAACATGCGGGCCGCCACCGTGATCCGGCAGCAGACCCTCGAACGCGGCCACGATCCCCGTGACTTCGCGCTCTACGCCTACGGCGGGGCCGGGCCGGTGCACGCGTTCGGCTATGCCGCCGAGTCGGGTGTGCGGGAGGTGGTCATCCCGCTCGGTGACGGGGCGTCGACGCTGTCGGCCTTCGGCATCGCGGCGGGCGACGTCGTGCTCTACCGCGAGCTGCAGCGTTCCGTGCCGGCCCCGTTCACGGGCTCGGCGGCCGACACCCTCGCCGCGGCGGTGGCCGAGATCGAGAAGACGGCCCGCGCCGAGATCGCCGCGGCCGGCGTCTCCGGCGAGGTCCGCATCGAGGTCGACGCGCTGATGCGCTTCCGCGAACAGCTGATGCACAGCCTCGAGATCCCGGTCGCCCTGCCCGCCGGTCCGGGCACGGGCAGCGAGCTGTCGGCGGGCTTCGACGCCGAGTACGTCCGCCGCTACGGCGCCGGTGGCACGGCGTTGTTCCAGGCGGTGGAGGTGTTCGCGCTGCGCGCCCGCGCATCGGTGGCCGCCGGTGTGCCGGCGCCGCGGACGCCCGCCGACCCCCCGTCGGCTCCCGGGACCGCCGAGGTCTACTGGCCCGGGATCGGGTGGACCGCCACCGACATCCACCGCGGAGCTCCCGCCGCAGCCGTCACCGGTCCCGCGCTCGTGGAGCTGGCGCACACCTCCATCGCCGTCCCGCCCGGCGCGTCCCTGTCCACCGGTCCGAAGGGCGAGCTGCGCCTCGCCCTCCCCGTCCTGCAGGAGTCCAGATGACGACCACCGAGACCCCGATCCTCTGGGACGGTGTGCAGCGCGGCTACGTGCCGGGGGAGACCCTGCGGATCCCCGACTCGCTCCGGCTGCACACCACCACGTCCGACGACGTCGACCCGGTGACGTTCGAGGTCGTGCGCTACTCGCTGATGAACATCAACCTCGAGCACGGGCAGACGCTGCAGCGGCTGTGCGTCTCGCCGGTCACGATGATCACCCGGGACTTCCAGCCCTCGATCACGACCGCGGACGGGGACCTGGTGTTCCTCGGTCCGTACCTGCAGTACTTCTCCACCTCCCAGTCCCTCACCATCAAGTGGATCCTGGAGAACCGGGCCGACGACCCGGGCATCGAGCCGGGGGACATGTACGTCTCCAACGATCCGTTCGTCGGTTCGCCGCACCAGCCCGACGCCGTGGTCGCCGCTCCGGTGTTCGTGGGGGACGAGCTGTTCTGCTGGGTGTCGAACGTGCTGCACCACACCGACGTCGGTGGCTCGGTCATGGGCAGCTTCTGCGTCGACGCCACGGACATCTTCGTCGACCCGCCCGCCTTCCCGCCGTTCAAGCTGGTCAGTCGCGGCCACGTGCGCCCCGACCTGGAACAGATGTTCCTGCGCCAGTCCCGCGTACCGACCAACGTCCACATGGACCTCCGCGCGGCGATCTCCGCCAACACCGTCGCCGCGGAGAAGATCACCGCACTGGTGGCTCGCTACGGTGCGGACGCGGTGAAGGCCGTGATGAACCGGGTGCTCGACGCCGGTGAGCGCACCGTGGTCGAGCGGCTGGCGAAGATCCCCGACGGCCGGTGGAGCCACCGCATGTACGCCGAGGCCGCGCACACCGGCGACGGCGGTACCTACGCCTACCAGATCACCGTCCGCAAGGAGGGTGCGCACCTCTACGTCGACAACGCCGGCACCGACCCGCAGACGGGCTCGATCAACGTCACCTTCGCCGGGTTCTCCGGGGCCTTCCTGTCGGCGCTCACCGCATCGCTCACCGCAGATCTGGCGGGCGCCTACGGCGGCGTCTACCGGCGGGTGCACTTCGACCCGACGCCCGGCACGCTGTCGTGCGCGGACTTCCCGGCGGCGGTCAGCCCGGCCGGGCTCTACACGATGGAGACGCTGATCAGCCTGTCCGGCTCCGTCATCGGCAAGATGCTGTCCTGCGCGGAGCCCGAGATCGCCGCGTTGGCCATCGGGCCGGCCCACCCGGCGTTCTACGGGTTCATCGCGGGCGGTGTGCAGCCCGACGGGCAACCCTTCATCGCCACCAACGCCGACAACATGATCGGCTCGCTCAGCGCCTCGCCGGCCGGCGACGGGGTCGACTTCGGCGGGCACTTCTGGATCCCGGAGGGCACCGCGAGCAACGTGGAGGAGCTCGAACAGCTCTGGCCGATGTTGTTCCTCTACCGCCGCGCGCTGCCTGCCGGGGCCGACGGGGCGGGACGCTTCCGCGGTGGCCGCGGCTTCGTCGAGGCCGGCATCCCGTGGGGCGTGCCGGGGATGGCCGCCGCGGTTTACGTCGACGAGTCGTTCCCGAAGACCGTCGGGCTCTCCGGCGGCAACCCCGGCACGGCCGGGCGCTTCCGGCTCAAGCACGGCACGGACGTCGTCGCATCGTTCGCCGCCGGTCGGGTCCCGGTCGACTTCGACGCGGTCGCCGGTGCCGAGCCGCCCGTCGAGGCGAAGGGGCCGATGATGATGATGGGCGCCGACGCCGCCTGGGAGTGGACCGGCGCGAACGCCGCCGGATTCGGTGATCCGCTGAGCCGCGACCCACAGCTCGTCCTGGACGACGTGGCCGCCGGAGTCCTGAGCGCAGGGACCGCCGAACGCGTGTACGGCGTCGCCTCCGACGACACCGAGGCCACATCCGTTCGACGCGCGGAGCTGCTGGCCGCGCGGCTGGTCGACGCGGCAGCGCCGGCGGCCACCCCGCGGATCGTCCCCGCGGGGGCATCGTTGACACCGCTGAGCGGTGAGCTGGCCCTGCTGATGGGCGAGGGTGGGCCGGAGTCGTTCGTCAGCCTCACCGGCCGGGCGGTCCTCGCCGCGGCCGACGGCAACTTCAAGGACGGCTGCGCGGTGCGCGAGCGGCTGATCCACACCGTCGAACCGGAGTTCGCCACCCGGGAGGGCCGGGCCGGTCGGACGGTGCGCTACCGGGAGTACCTCTGCCCCGTCACCGGCCTGCGGATCGACACCGAGCTGGTGCGTGCCGGCGACGAGCCGCTGCACGACGTCCGGCTCGGGGCGGGTGCCGCGGTATGAGCGGCACGATCGCGGACATGCTGATCGACGTCTCCGCGGCGCACGGCGAGCGCGAGGCGATCGTCGATCACGACGTGCGCCTCAGCTACGCGGATCTGCTGCAGCACGCGGCCGCTGCCGCGGGCCGCCTGCGTGATCTCGGGGTCGAACCGGGCGACCGGGTGGCGATCCTGCTGCCCAACGGCTGGGAGTACGCGGTCTGCTACCTCGGCATCCAGTTCGTGGGAGCGGTGGGTGTGCTGGTCAACACCCGCTTCACCGCCTCGGAGATCGAGCACGTGCTCACCGACAGCGGCGCGACCGTCGTCCTCGCCGCGACGGCGCTCGACGAGCGGGTGCGGCCGGGACCCGGTGCCCGACCGGTCACGGCCGCGGCGATCGCCGCCGCCCCGCGGGAGCCGGTCGACCCGTCGGCGCCGGCGACCTCGAACCGGAGCAGCGGGGACGTCGCGCAGCTGCTCTACACGTCGGGCACGACCGGTCGGCCGAAGGGCGCGATGCAGACCCACGCGAACCTGCTGTTCAACGCGGGCACCGTGCGGAGCTGCATCGGCGCGGCGCCGGGGGAGCGCACGCTCATCGTCGCACCGCTGTTCCACGCCACCGGCGCGGTGTCGCAGCTCGTGGGGTTCCTGTCGGCGGGCGCGTGCTGCGTGATCGTGCCGGCGTTCCGCGCGGAGGCGGCGTTGCGCCTCATCCGCGACGAGCGCATCACGGTGTTCGCGGGCGTGGCCGCGATGCTTCGGCTCATGCTCACCGTCGAGGGCGCCGAGGAGGCCGACCTGTCGACCCTGCGGCTGTTCGTCATGGGGGGTTCGCCGGTGCCGGAGTCGTTCCCCGCGGAGATCACCGAGCGATTGCCGGAGCTCGTGCTCGCCAACGTGTGGGGGCTGACCGAGGCCACGTCGATCGTCACCTACACCGAAGCGGAGGACTACCTGGCCCGACCGTGGAGCGTCGGACGTGCCGTGGCGGGCGTCGAGCTCGCGATCTCGGTCGATGGCGAGCCGCCACGAACCCGCCATGGCCGCGCGGGGGAGCTGTGCGTCCGAGGGGCGGTCGTCACCGCCGGCTACTGGGGCGACCCCGAGGCCACCGGTGCGACCTACGTGGACGGCTGGCTGCACACCGGCGACGTCGGGGTGATCGACCAGGACGGCTACGTCCGGGTGCTCGACCGGCTCAAGGACATGATCATCCGCGGCGGCGAGAACATCTACTGCCTCGAGGTCGAGAACGCCCTCGCCGCGGACCCCGATGTCGCAGAGGTCGCCGTCGTCGGGATCCCCGACCCGATCTTCGACGAGCGGGTGCTCGCGGTCGTCGTGCCACGGCCGGGAACCCGGCCCACCGCGGAGTCGATCCGGGCCCGGGCGGCCACGGTCCTGGCCGACTACAAGGTCCCCGCCGAGGTCCGTTTCGTCGACGAGCTACCCCGCAACGCCTCCGGCAAGGTGGTCAAACGCCGCCTGACCGGACCTGTCGAGGAGCCCGGTGGCGTCGCTCGGTGAGCCGGCCCGGCCGGACCCCGGGATCGACGGAGCCGACGACGTCGACGACGTCGACGTCCTGATCATCGGGGCCGGCTTCAGCGGCCTCGGGACGGCGGCGCTGCTCGACCGGGCCGGGTTCGGGTCGTTCCGGATCCTCGAGTCCGGCGACGACGTCGGCGGCACCTGGCGGGAGAACACCTACCCCGGCTGCGCCTGCGACATCCCCTCGCCCCTGTACTCGTTCTCCTTCGACCAGAAGTCCGACTGGACCAGGCTCTTCGCCCCGCAGCCCGAGATCCTCGACTACCTCCGCGACGTCGCACGGCGTCGGGGTCTCCTCGAGCACACCCGATTCGGCGTCCTGGTCGAGCAGGCCCGGTGGCTCCCCGACGAGGCTCGTTGGGAGGTCACGGCGGTGAGCGGGGAGCGGTACCGGGGGCGGTTCCTCGTCTCCGCCGTCGGGCCGTTGCACCACCCCGCCTACCCCGACATGCCCGGCATCGAGAACTTCCGGGGAGCCGAGTTCCACTCCGCGACCTGGGACCACGACCTCGACCTGACCGGCAAACGGGTCGCGGTGATCGGTACCGGGGCCAGCGCCATCCAGTTCGTGCCCGCGATCGCGGACCGGGTCGCATCCCTGACGGTCTTCCAACGCACCCCGCCATGGATCGTCCCGAAGGGTGATCGCGCCTTCGGCACCCGCCACCAGCGACTCTCCCGATGGTTCCGGCCCTACCGCGCCTACGTGCGGAACCGGCTGTTCTGGGTCCACGAGAGCCGGGCGACCGGATTCGTCAGCAACCCATCGGCCATGGCGGCGACGAAGGCACTCGCGCAGACGCTGCTCGAACGGCAGGTCCCGGACGCCGCGCTCCGCGCGAGGCTGACGCCGGACTACGAGATCGGCTGCAAGCGGCTGCTGATCTCCAGCACCTGGTACCCGACGTTGTCCCGACCCGATGTCGACGTCCGTCCGGGGCCCGTCCGGGAGGTCCACCCCGATGCCGTGATCGGCGCCGACGGCGTTCCCGTGCCGGCCGATGTGATCATCTACGGTACCGGGTTCGACACCCAGCACAACCTGACGCGGTTGCGGATCGTCGGGCGTGACGGCATCGAGCTGGCCGACGCCTGGAAGGGCGGGAACGAGGCGTACCTGGGGACGACCGTCGCGGGCTTCCCGAACCTCTTCGTCATGGCCGGCCCGAACACCGGGCTGGGCCACAACTCGCAGGTCTTCATGATCGAGGCGCAGGGTCGCTACGTGCTCGGCTGCCTGCGCCGGCTGCGACGTCGGGGCGCCACCGTGATGGAGGTGCGTCCGGCGGTCCAGCACGCGTTCAACGGCTGGCTGCAGGGCCGGATGGCGGCGACGGTGTGGCAGGCCGGTGGTTGCCGCAGCTGGTACCAGGACTCGGTGACCGGTCGCAACACCGTCCTGTGGCCGGACACGACGATCGCGTTCTGGCGACGGACCCGACGGGTCAGGCTCTCGGACTACCGTCTGACCGGCCTCGACGGTGAACTCGTCGGCCAGCATCCCTGAGTCGACCGTCGGCGACCGCGCAGGGCGATGACCTACCCTGACGGTGTGCTCACCCGTTGGCGCCGGTGGAGCGTGCTCGTCCGCGACGGGGTCTGCGCGGTCGCGTTTGCGGTCCTGCTGCTCGTCCTGACGGTCACGACGGTCGGCGGGCCGACGGTGCGGGCCTGGGCCCTGATCACCGTCACCGCCGGCGCGGTGGCGGTGCGTCGCACCTACCCGGTGGCGTCCTGGCTGGTCCTGGTCGGGCTCACCCTCGTGGAGTTGTGCACAGCGGGCGGGGAGCCGTCCGGCGGGCTGCTCGGGTTGCTGATGGGTGCCTACACGATCGTCGCGTACGGGCCGCGCTGGTGCGGCGTTGCGGTCGTGCTGCCGATCAGCGCGGTGATCGCAGCGGCCCCACTTCTCGCTGCGCCTACTGGCGAGGAGTCCCTGCAGATCGCGGTCGACGTGCTCACCGCGGTGGTCACCGTGGCGCTGGCCACCGGCCTCGGGTCCGTGGTGCGCACGGTCCGGCAGACGGCCGACCAGCTGGCGGAGCAGGGGGAGCGCCTGCGCGCGCGCAACTCCGTGCTGGAGCATCTGCGGATCGTGGAGGCCGAGAACGCGGCGCTCACCGAGCGGGCCAGGATCGCTCGCGAGGTGCACGACGTGCTGGCTCACCACATGGTGGCCATCCAGATCCACGCGCAGGTGGCGACCCGGTTCTCGGAGCGGCAGCCGGACAAGGCCCGGGTGGCGCTGGAGCACCTGCTGCGCAACGGCGTGGCCGCCAACGATGCGCTGCGGCGCCTGTTGAGCCATCCCGCCGGGTCGACGGCGGCTGGTCCCCAGCCTGCTCTGACCGACCTGCCCGACCTGGTCCTGTCCCTCGCCCCCCTGGGCGTCGAGATCGACCTGCGGCTGGAGGATCCGACCCCGCCCCCGGACGTCCAGTCGGCCATCTACCGGGTCGTCCAGGAGGCCCTGACGAACGCGGTACGCCACGGCGGCTGCCGCCGGGCCCGCGTCGTGGTGCGCCGGCTCGACCAGGGCGACATCGGAGTCACCGTCGACGACGACGGGCGGGCCGGTGTGGACCCCGCGCACGTGCGGGAAGCCGCCGGGCACGGGCTGCGCGGGATGCGGGAGCGGGTCGCCCTGCACGGCGGCGGGCTCGACCTGTCGGTCGGCGAGCTGGGTGGCTGGCGGGTCGGCGCCACGTTCCGGACGGCGCCGTCGTGATCGGCGTGCTGCTCGTCGACGACCAGGCCGTGGTGCGGCTGGGCTTCCGGATGGCCCTGGACGACGAGGACGACCTCATCGTGGTGGGCGAGGCCGCGGACGGCCTGGAGGCGCTCCGGCTCGCGGGCGAGCTCGTGCCCGACGTCGTCGTGATGGACGTCCGGATGCCTCGGTTGGACGGCGTGCAGGCCACGCGACGGCTGCTGGCCACCGCGCCGCCCCCGGGACACGACGGGCCCGGCTGGCCCCCGCGCGTCCTGGTCGTCACGACCTACGAGATGGACGATGTGGTGTTCGGGTCGCTGGAGGCCGGCGCCTCGGGCTTCCTGCTCAAGACAGCCTCGCTGGAGGAGCTGGTGGGGGCGGTGCGGACGGTGGCGGCGGGCGAGGCGCTGGTCGCGCCGGCGGTCACCCGGCGGCTGATCGAGGCCTACGTCCGGCCCGGGGCCGTGCGCCGCCGCCACTCGACCCTGACCCGGCACCTGACCGAGCGGGAGACCCACATCCTGGGCCGGCTCGCTCGTGGGCTGTCCAACGCCGGTATCGCCAGGGAGCTGGCGGTGTCGGAGTCCACGGTGAAGTCGCATGTGTCCAGCCTGCTCGTGAAGCTGGGCATCCGGAGCCGCGCCCAGGCCGTCGTGCTCGCCTATGAGATCGGCCTGGTCGCGCCGGGAGAGATCGACCTCGACGACATCCGCGACCGGTGACAGCGCCGCCGCGACCGCCGGCTCCGCCGACGCTCTCGTCCTAACGAAGGACACGGCTCTCCGTCCTGCTCCCGATGCGCCGGAGCCCGGGACGATCAACAGTGGGTGGCATGAGGAACCCCGACGCGCCGCAGCGGTTGCGCTCCCTCGACGTCCTGCGCGGTTTCGCCATAGTGGGCACGCTGGGCACGAACATCTGGGTGTTCACCAGCGTGGGCTCCGACTTCGGGAGGTTGAAGGAGAACGCCGAGGCCGCCATCGCCACCGCGGGGACCGGCGCGGTCTGGACGTCCTTCGACTCCGCGGCGTCGGCACTGTCCGGCGTGTTGACCAACGGCAAGTTCCTCGCCCTGCTGTCGATCATGTTCGGCGTCGGGATGGCCGTGCAGTTCGACTCGGCCCGGCGCCGGGGGCAGCGCTGGCCGTGGCGCTACCTGTGGCGGGCGCTGCTGCTGCTGGCCGACGGGTTCGTGCACTACCTGCTGGTGGTGGAGTTCGACATCCTCATGGGCTACGCGCTCACCTCGATGGTTGTCGCCCCGCTGCTGCTCCTGCGGACGCGGTGGCTGGTCGTCGCCACCGTGGTGGCCGGTGGGGTGCACCTGGCTCTGGAGACACTCCGCGCCGTGCAGGGCATGGCGAGCTTCGCACCCGAGGCGATGCGCCGGTTGGCTGCCGGTTCCGAGTACCCGGACATGCTGAGCGCCATCGACGGCAGCTACCTGGACCAGGTGTCCAACCGGTTGACCTACTTCTGGGAGTTCCGCGTCGAGGCGTTCCTGATCTCGCCACCGCTGTCCGCGTTCCTGTTCCTCTGCGGGGCGCTGCTGTGGCGCAGCGGGGTGTTCACCGACGCCGCGACGCGCCGCCGGGTCAGCCGCCGGCTCGCGGTCCTCGGCCTCGGGACCGGCTTCCCCCTCTCCCTGCTGCCGCTGCTGCCCCTGCCGGGCGACCCCGCATGGTCGCTGGTCCTGGGGTCGTTCGACCGCTACACGATCGCCCCGATCGTGGCCTTCGGCTACCTCGGGCTGGTCCTGGTCCTCCTGGAGCGGCGCGGGGGCACCGGGAGGGTGGCCCGAAGGCTGACCGACGTCGGGCGTACCGCGCTCTCGACCTACATGCTCCAGAACGTGGTGGCCTCGGTCCTGTTCTACCGGTGGGGCCTGGGTCTGGGCCCCGTGGGGGCGCTCGGCAGCCTGCTCGCCTGGGCGGGCATCACCGCGCTGCTGATGCTGGCCGCGCACCTCTGGCTGCGCCGCCACTCCCAAGGACCGTTCGAGATGGTCTGGAAGGCCGGAGTGGACGCGCCGTTCCGCGCGCGTGACCGGCGCCGCGCAGCCGTGGCCACCCCCGACAGGACCGGGGTGCGGTGACCCGGCGACGGTGACCGGCAGGTCCCCATCAGGCCTGGCGGCTGTAGCGGTGCATCGTGAGCGGCCCGAACACGGCGACCAGCGCCGCGGACCAGCCGAGGACGAGCAGGACGTCGCCGGTGGTGGCGGTGGCGTGCATGAGGCCGCGGACCGCGGTGACGAGGTGGGTGATGGGGTTGACCCCGACGAAGGCCTGCAGCCAGCCGGGCAGCGTGCCGGGGTCGATGAAGATGTTGCTGATGAAGGTGAGCGGGAACAGCACCATCATGCTGGTGCCCGTCACCGAGTTCGCGCTGCGCAGGATCAGGCCGAGCAGGGTCCAGACCCAGCCGAGGCTGAACGCGAACACCAGCAGCAGCGCCACGCCGGCGAGCACACCGACCGGCCCGCCCGCCGGCCGGAAGCCGATCACCAGGCCGAGCACCACGATGATCGTCGAGGCGATGGCGAACCGGACCGCGTCGCCGAGCAGGGCACCGACCAGCGCCGAAGGGCGCCAGATCGGCATGGATCGGAAACGGTCGAAGACCCCCTTGGTGATGTCGGTGTTCAGCGCCACCCCGGTGTACATGGTGATCAACATGATGGTCTGCACCAGCACGCCGGGCAGCAGGTACTGGACGTAGGTGTCGACGGATCCGGCGACGGCACCACCGAAGAGGTAGGTGAACATCAGCGTCGTCATCACCGGGAAGACGGTGACGTCGAAGAGCTGCTCCGGCACGTGCTTGATCTTCAGCAGGGCCCGGTGACCGAACGCGATGGACACCGTGAACGGACCCGGCCGCGGCGGGCGTCCACCGGTGACGAGCGCGGCCTGCAGTGCGCTCAC
>DASQMQ010000281.1:0-2888 GCA_035645455.1 Pseudonocardia sp. | reverse complement strand
TGGGCGTAGGCGCCGCCGGCGGCCAGCAGTTCGGTGTGCGAGCCCTGCTCGACGATCCGGCCGCGGTCGAGCACGACCAGCCGGTCCATCCCGGCCACCGTGCTCAGCCGGTGGGCCACCACCAGCGCGGTCCGCCCCGCCATCAGCGTCCACAGCGCCTGCTGGATGTGCGCCTCGCTCTGCGAGTCCAGCGCGCTGGTCGCCTCGTCGAGCAGCAGGATCGGCGCATCGCGCAGGATCGCCCTGGCGATCGCCACCCGCTGGCGCTGCCCGCCGGACAGCTTCACCCCGCGCTCGCCGACCAGCGTGTCGAAGCCCTGCGGCAGGGTCTGGACGAACTCCAGGACGTGCGCGGCCCCCGCCGCCGCCCGGATCTCGGCCTCGGTCGCGTCCGGCCGGCCGAAGGCGATGTTCTCCCGCAGCGTGCGGTGGAACATCACCGGGTCCTGCGGCACCGAGGCGATCAGCCCGCGCAGGTCGGCCTGGGACAGCGCGGTGATGTCCTGCCCGCCGACCAGGATCCGCCCGCCCTCGACGTCCATCAGCCGCAGCAGCAGCCGCACCACCGTCGTCTTGCCCCCGCCCGAGCGCCCGACCAGCCCGACCCGCTCGCCGTCGGCCACGGTCAGGTCCAGCCCGTCGAACAGCGGCTCGGTGCTGCCGGCGTGGGTGAACCGGACCCGCTCCAGCCGCACGTCCGCGGTGGTGACCGCGGCCACCGGCGCCGGGGCCGCCGGGTCGAGCACGGTCGGCCCGGCCAGCAGCAGTTCGGCGAACTGCGCGGCCTCGGTGACCGATCGCTCCAGCTGCCGGTAGGTCTGGTTGAACTCGAACAGCATCCGGGTGACCTGGGTGAAGTAGGCGACGGTGACCACCACCGCCTCCACCCCGGCCGCGCCGGTGCGGGCGGCCACGCCGAGCGCGAGCAGCAGCCCGGCCACGCTGGTGACGATGGTCAGCGGACCGACGACGGTGTCGATGCGCAGGTTGTGGTAGTCCCACGACAGCAGGTTCAGCCGGCGGTTCTCGGCGACCCGCAGGCGGTGCTCGGCGGCCTCGCGCGGCTCCGAGGCGTAGGCGCGCACGGCGTCCATGTTGCTCAGCGTGTCCGCGACGTGCCCGGACAGCCGGGCCCACGCCTCCTCGCGGGCGTCGACCAGCGCCTGCCGGCGGCGGACCAGCGGCGTCACCACGACCACCGTCAGCGCCACCATCCCGGCCAGCACGCCGACCAGCCGCGGGTCGTAGGTCCACAGCACCACCGAGGCGAACACCAGCGGCAGCAGTTGACCGACGATGCGGAACGCGATGGTGTCGACGAAGTCCTCGTAGCGTCCGGCGAAGCTCAGCACCCGCTTGGTCAGCGAGCCGGCGAAGTTCTCGTGGAAGAACACCGCGTCCTTGGCCAGCAGGGCGTCCATGCCATCGATGTAGAGCCGCTCGATGCCGCGGGCGTCGGTGCGGTTGAGGCAGTGGATCCCGATCCGCCAGCACACCTCGGCGGCCAGCATCGAGCCGGCGAAGCCGAGCACGTAGGGGGTGACCAGGTCCGGGGTCAGCGCCTCCCCGGCGGCCAGTCGGCCGACCAGCTGCCCGACGAACAGCGCCGGCAGGTAGGCCAGTCCGATGGTGCCCAGCGCCGGCAGCACCAGCGCGGTGGCGCTGAGCAGCTTGTGCCGGGCCAGCTCCCGGAAGTAGAAGCGCAGGGCGAGGCGCAGCGCCTCCGGGCGGCGGCGCGGGCCGGCCCCGGTCGTGGGTGCGGTCGTGGGTGGGGTCGTCTGCGGTGCGGTGACCGCGCTCGTCATGGGGTTCCTCCGGGGGGTGGGCCAACCATCGTCGGCACCCGGGAGCCGGCGGTCCACCGGTTTGCGCCCCGGTCCGCCGGCGTTCAGCCGGCGGCGAGCGGGTCCCAGCCGTCCGGGAGCGGGGGGACCGGCGGGGCCGTGCTGGCCACCGCGACCGCTGCGCCCGACTCCGCCGCCTCCAGGGTGGCCAGCATCGTGTCCAGCACGTGGTAGGCCAGCTCGCCGGAGGCCCGCTCGGGGCGGCCGTCGCGGACGGCCCGGGCCAGCTCCACCACGCCGGTGCCGCGCCCGGCCGTGGTCGCCGTGCGGGCCAGCCGGTGCACCTCGCCGCCGGCCCGGTGGATCTCCGGGGCGCCGATGAAGGTGTTCGGGTCGGGGACGACCAGGGTGCCCTCGGTGCCGGTGAGCTCGAACCGGCGCCGCACCCGGGGGGAGTCGAAGCTGAACAGGCTCTGCGCGCTCGCCCCGCCCGCGAACCGGTACAGCGCGCTGACCTGCGTCGGCACCGTCACCGCGAAGCGCTGCCCGGCGCGCGGGCCGGAGCCCACCGTGCGCTCGGCGCGGGCCCGGGAGCCCAGCGCCTGCACCCCGACGACCGGGCCGAGCAGCTGGACCAGCGCGGTCAGGTAGTAGGGCCCCATGTCCAGCAGCGGTCCGGCGCCGTCCTGGAACAGGAACGCCGGATCGGGGTGCCAGTGCTCGGGGCCGGGGGTCTGCAGCAGGGTCAGCGCGCTGATCGGGGTGCCGACGGCGCCGTCGGCGACCAGCCGAAGGGCGGCCTGGAAACCGGGTCCGAGCAGGGTGTCGGGGGCCGCGGCCACCCGCAGCCCGGCGGTGCGGGCGGCGTCCAGCACCGCTCGCGCACCGGTGCGGTCCGGGGCGATCGGCTTCTCGTTCCACACGTGCCGGCCCGCGGCCAGCGCCCGAAGTGCCACCTCGACGTGCGCCGCGGGCACGGTCAGGTTGACCACGATCTCGATCGCGTCGTCGGCCAGCAGCGCCTCGACGGTGCCGCCGTCCGGCACGCCGAACTCGGTGGCCCGCGCCCGGGCCCGGGCCGGGTCGAGGTCGGCGACGAACCGG
>DASQMQ010000280.1:0-23335 GCA_035645455.1 Pseudonocardia sp. | reverse complement strand
CGCCGCGGGCTCCCCGGCCCCGCCATCACACCAAAATAGTTCCGTAGAAACCTGTCCCCGAAGTGATCGTCTACAAAAAGACTATCTGTTACGGTCCCGTCATGCCCGACAGTGCAGCAGTCCCGCCCGTCGACCTCGCTCGGGGTGCCACCCGGCCGTCCCGCTGGATCGCCCTGGCCGCCCTGTGCCTCAGCCTGCTCATGATCATCCTGGACGGGACGATCGTCAGCGTGGCGTTGCCGGCGATCCAGGCCGACCTGGGTTTCGCCCCGTCCGCACTGGCCTGGACGGTGAACGCCTACCTGCTGCCGCTGGGCGGGCTGCTGCTGCTCGCCGGCCGGCTCGGTGACCTGCTGGGGGCGCGCCGGGTGCTGCTCGTCGGGCTGGGGCTGTTCGTGCTGGCCTCCCTGCTGTGCGGGTTCGCCGGGGACCCGGGCACGCTGGTCGCGGCCCGGTTCGCCCAGGGCGTCGCGGCCGCGCTGGCTTCGGCCGTGGTCCTCGGGATGGTCGTCGGGTTGTTCCCGGACCCGGCCGAGCGGGCCCGCGCGATGGGCGTCTACGCGTTCGTCGGCGCCGCGGGGGCCTCCATCGGCCTGCTGCTCGGCGGGGTGCTGACCGAGGCCGTGGGCTGGCCGTGGATCTTCTTCGTGAACGTGCCGATCGGGCTGGCCGCGATCGGGCTGGTGCGCTGGGCGGTCGCGCCCGACGGCCCGCGGCCGCGGGCCGGTCGCCCCGACGTGGCCGGGGCAGTGCTGGTCACCGCCGGTCTGCTGACCCTGGTCCTGGCCATCGTCGACACCTCCGGGCCGGGCGTGCGGGCCGCCACCGCGGCGCTGGCGGTCGCCCTGCTCGTCGCGTTCGTGGTGCGCCAGCGCCGGGCGGCCGAGCCGCTGGTCCGGCTGGGCGTGCTGCGGTCCCGGGCGGTGTCCGGCGGCAACGCCGCCCAGCTGCTGATGGTGGCCGGGATGCTCGGCTTCCAGTTCATCGCCGCGCTCTACCTGCAGAACTCGCTGGGCTACGACCCGGCGGCGACCGGGTTCGCCATGGTGCCGATCCCGCTGATGATCGCCGCGGTGTCGCTGGGGGTGTCCGGGCGGGGGATCGCCCGCTTCGGTCCCCGCGCGGTGCTGCTGGTCGGCGAGGTGCTGCTGGTCGCCGGTCTGCTGCTGCTCGCCCGCCCGCCGCTCGGCGGGTACGTCGTCGACGTGCTGCCCTCGCTGCTGGTCCTCGGGGTCGGTGCCGGTCTGGCACTGCCCGCGGTGACCACGGTGATGATGTCCGACGCCACCGCGGCCGACGCCGGGCTCACCTCCGGCCTGGCCAACACCAGCCAGCAGATCGGCGGCGCGCTGGGCACCGCGGTGCTGGCCGCGCTCGCCGCCGCCACGACCGACGGGCTGGTCGCCGCCGGGACACCGGCCGCCCAGGCCCTCGCCGATGGCTACCGGACGGCCTTCGTGGTCAGCGCGGGGCTGGTGGCTGCGGCCGCAGTGGTCACCGCGCTGGTCCTGCGACCGCGCCGGACCGGGGTGTGACCCGGATCGCTGGGTCCGGGCGACCCTGCCGCCTATCCTGCGAAGAGGGTACTGAACGGACAGCGTAGACCGGACTGTGACGAAGGGGTCGTCGGATGCGGGACGCAGTGATCGTGGAGGCCGTCCGGACGCCGGTCGGGAAGCGGAACGGCGCCGTCTCCGGCGTGCATCCGGTGAACCTGTCGGCGCACGTGCTGAACGCGCTGGCCGAGCGGTCGGGGATCGACCCGGCGGTGGTCGACGACGTGATCTGGGGTTGCGTGTCCCAGGTCGGCGAGCAGACCTTCGACATCGCCCGGACCGCGGTGCTGGCCGCGGGCTGGCCGGAGACGGTGACCGGGGTGACCGTGGACCGCCAGTGCGGTTCCTCGCAGCAGTCGGTGCACTTCGCCGCGGCCGGGCTGATCGCCGGGCAGTACGACGTGGTCGTGGCCGGCGGGGTGGAGTCGATGAGCCGGGTGCCGATGGGATCGGCCCGGATGGAGGGCCGCAACCCGTTCGGCGACCGGTTCCTGGCCCGCTACCACAACCAGGTCCCCAACCAGGGCGTCGGCGCGGAGATGATCGCCGAGCGCTGGGGCTTCTCCCGCACCCAGGTCGACGAGTTCTCGGTCGGCTCGCACGAGAAGGCCGCCGCGGCGCAGGACGAGGGCCGGTTCGACGCCCAGATCGCGCCGCTGACCCTGGACGACGGCACCGTGCTGAGCAAGGACGAGGGCATCCGGCGGGGCACCAGCGTGCAGACCCTCGCCGGGCTGAAGACGGTGTTCAAGCCGGACGGCGGAGTGATCACCGCGGGGAACTCCTCGCAGATCTCCGACGGCTCGGCCGGGCTGCTCATGACGACCAGCGAGAAGGCCCGCGAGCTGGGGCTGACCCCGATCGCCCGGGTGCACACCGCGGTGCTGGCCGGGGCCGACCCGGTGATCATGCTGACCGCGCCGATCCCGGCCACGCAGAAGGTGCTGGCCAGGTCCGGGCTCTCGATCGACGAGATCGGCGCGTTCGAGGTCAACGAGGCGTTCGCGCCGGTGCCGCTGGCCTGGCTGGCCGACATCGGCGCCGACGCCAAGGCGCTCAACCCCAACGGCGGCGCGATCGCGCTGGGCCACCCGCTGGGCGGGTCCGGGGCGCGGCTGATGACCACGCTCGTGCACCACATGCGCGACAACGGCATCCGCTACGGCCTGCAGACCATGTGCGAGGGCGGCGGCCAGGCCAACGCCACCATCCTCGAACTGCTGTAATCGCCCCTGTGCTCGACGACGAGGCCGGCGGACCGCTCGCCGGTCTCGTCGTCGCCGACTTCTCCCGCATCCTGGCCGGGCCCTACGCCACCATGCTGCTGGCCGACCTCGGCGCCACCGTGGTCAAGGTCGAGGGCCCCGGCTCGGGCGACGACACCCGCACCTGGGTGCCGCCGACCGCCGCGGACGGCACCGCCAGCTACTACCTCTCGATCAACCGCAACAAGCGGTCGGTCGTGCTGGACCTGACCGACGAGGACGACGCCGAGCTGGCCCGCCGGCTGGCCGCCCGGGCCGACGTCCTGGTGGAGAACTTCAAGCCCGGCGGGCTGACCCGGTTCGGGCTCGACCACGCGGCGGTGTCCGCGGTGAACCCGCGGATCGTCTACTGCTCGATCAGCGGGTTCGGCACCGCGGGCGGCGCCGCGCTGCCCGGCTACGACCTGCTGGTGCAGGCGGTGTCCGGGCTGATGAGCCTGACCGGCGACCAGGACGGTCCGCCCTACCGGGCCGGGGTCGCGGTGTTCGACGTGATCACCGGGCTGCACGCGGCGGTGGCGGTGCTGGCCGCGCTGAACCACCGCGAGCGCACCGGCGAGGGGCAGCTGGTCGAGACGAACCTGCTGTCCGCGGCGCTGTCCGGGCTGGTCAACCAGACCTCGGCGGTGCTGGCCGGGGGAGTGGTGCCCGGCCGGCTGGGCAACGCCCACCTGAGCCTGTTCCCCTACGAGCCGCTGCCCACCGGGGACGGCGAGCTGATCGTGATCGCGGCCAACGACCACCAGTTCCGCCGGCTGGCGACCGCGCTCGGCGCGCCGGAGCTGCTGGCCGACCCGCGGTTCGGGTCGATGGCCGACCGCAACGCCCACCGCGACGACCTGCGCCCGCTGCTGCTCGCCCGGCTCGCCACGAAGACCGCCCAGCAGTGGTTCGACATCCTGGCCCCGGCCGGGGTGCCCTGCGGTCCGATCAACACCATCGACGACGGTCTGGCCCTGGCCCGGCGGCTGGGCCTGGACCCGGTGGTGACCCCGGGCGGGGTGCCCAGCGTCCGCAACCCGGTCACCTACTCGGCCACCCCGCCGTCCTACCGGCGCCCGCCGCCCGGCCTCGGCGCCGACGGCGCGGAGATCCGCGCCTGGCTCGCCACGGATCCACCGCCCTGCTGACCAGCATCCGCGGCCCCGCGCCTCCGCTCGCTCGCGCCGGGGACCGGCGACACGATCCGGTGGATCACACGATCGGTGGCGGTGCAGGTGCGGCCCCGACTCGATGATGGGGCGCTGTCGACGCCTGTCGTCAGCTCGGCCGCACCGCGAGGGGCACGATGAGCACCAGCACGGTGTCACAGATCGCCCCAGGTGGGGCCGGCGGGAGCGCCGCGGGCCGGGGAGCGGATCCGGAGGCCGACGGGCGGGCGGCTCGGCGGAGCCGGGTGGCCGGGGTGGCGATGGTGCTGGTGCTGCTGGCGGTCAGCGTGTTCGCAGTGGTGGGATCCCAGGTGACGGCGGCGGCCTCGGCCGAGGCGGTGGCGGCGAGCTCGGTGTCGGAGGACTACTGGCGGGCGGCCACGGCCGTGGGCGCGGTGGAGTCGCTCGAACGCAAGTACCGGCTCGAACCGGGACCCGCCGTGCGGGCGGCCTTCGACCGGTCCTCGGCCGCGCTCACCTCCGCGTTGGCCGAGGTCGAGCGGGACGGGGACGTGGCGGACCGGGCTGTCGTGGAGCTGGTGACCGAGCAGCACGGGGTGTTCCTGGAGGCGAATGGGCGGCTCTTCGACGCGATCGACCGCGGCGACGGGGTGGAGGCGTTGCGGATCGACGCCGAGGAGACCGAACCGCCGTTCGCGGTGATGGAGGCGGCCGTGCTGGACGCGGCCGCGGAGAGCCACGATCAGGCGCTGGCGGCGTTGCGGGGACTGCAGGACGTGGAGTCGGTCATTCGCGTGCTGACGCCGGTGGTGTTCCTGGTGGGTCTGCTCCTGGCCGGTCTCCTCGCCTCGATCACCCGGGAACACCGGCGGCTGTTGGAGCTCGAACGGGAGCGGGCGGTGCACGACGCGCACCATGACGCGCTCACCGGGCTGCCCAACCGCATCCTGTTCGCCGAGCGTGTCGAGCAGGCCCTCGGGGCGCGCGCCGGGACGGATGCCGGGGTGGCGCTGCTCCTGGTGGATCTCGACCGGTTCAAGGAGATCAACGACACGTTCGGCCACCGCTGCGGTGATCAGCTGATCGTGCAGGTCGGTGCCCGGTTGAGGGAGGTCGCCCAGGGTGCCGGCACGGTGGCCCGGCTCGGTGGCGACGAGTTCGCGGTGCTGCTGCCGGAGGTGGAGTCGGTGCAGGGCGCCGTCGAGACGGCCGGCGCCCTGCGCGGTGCCCTGATCTCGCCGTTCCCGGTGGACGGGGTCGACCTCGACGTGGAGGCCAGCGTCGGAGTGGCGGTGTCCGGGCACCACGGACAGGACGCCGTCACGCTGCTGCAGCGCGCCGACATCGCGATGTACGTCGCGAAGGACCAGGGTCGGGGCATCTTCGTGTACGACCGGGAGGCGGACCGGCACAGCCCGGCCAAGCTCGCCGTTCTCGGCGACCTGCGCCGCGCGTTGGACCGGGGCGAGTTGGTGCTGCACTACCAGCCCAAGGTCTCCGTCGGTTCGGGCGAGGTGGTCGGGGTCGAGGCGCTGGTGCGGTGGCACCACCCGCAGCGCGGCCTGGTGCTGCCCGGTGCGTTCATGCCGTTCGCCGAGCACACCGGGCTGATCGGCCCGCTGACCCGGCACATCCTCGATGAGGCGCTCGCGCAGGCGCGGGCGTGGTGCGCGCAGGGACGTCCGCGTTGTGTCGCGGTGAACCTGTCGGCCCGCTGCCTGCTCGACGAGCGCCTGCCCGACCAGGTCGGGGAGTTGCTCGCCGCGCACGGCGTCGCCGCCGACCTGCTGGTGCTGGAGGTGACCGAGTCCGCGGTGGTGACCGAGCCGAAGCGGGCCCAGGAGCTGCTCGGGCGGTTGTCGTCGCTGGGGGTGCGCATCTCGATCGATGACTTCGGGGCGGGCTACACCAGCTTGAGCCAGCTCAAGACGCTGCCGGTCAGTGAGCTCAAGATCGATCGGTCGTTCGTGACCACGATGACCGAGGACACCCGCAACGCGCTGATCGTGCAGAGCGTGATCGAACTCGGGCACAACCTCGGGCTCTCGATCGTGGCCGAAGGGGTGGAGGACGAGCGGACCCTCACCGCGCTCGCCGCCCTGCACTGCGACATCGCCCAGGGCTACCACCTCGACCGCCCGATGGCCGCTGCGCTGCTCGACGCCCGGGAACCGGCGCCGCACGGCGTGCCGGGTACCGGGAGCCGGTCCCGACCGGAAGCCTGGGACTAGCGGCAGCGATCGGTTTCACCGGGAGAGGTGGTCGCAGTGCCGGCCCAGCGCGGATGCGAACTCGTCGCCGGCGCGGACGCCGCGCTGCACGAGGCCGAGCACGCCGGCCGCAACTGCGTCCGGACGCGCACCTGAGTGCACT
This sequence comes from Pseudonocardia sp., assembly GCA_035645455.1. GTDB lineage: Bacteria > Actinomycetota > Actinomycetes > Mycobacteriales > Pseudonocardiaceae > Pseudonocardia. The sequence continues at coordinate 17,029 of DASQMQ010000280.1, read as the reverse complement.
CGGGCAGGCCGACGCCCCCGCCTGGGGGGTGGGCGGGGCGTCGGGGTGGGCGGGGTCAGTTGCCCCCGGAACCGTTGCCGCCGGGACCGCCGCCGAAGGGGTTCTCGAACGGGTTGCCCCTGCCGCCGAACGGGTTCTCGCTCTGCCCGCCGCTGCTGGTGGTCGCGGCCCGGTCCGGGACGCTGCCCAGGGCGACCTCGACCTGCCGGGCGCCGGCGCCCTGGCCGACGCTCAGCGTCACCGTGTCGCCGGGGGCGTGCGCGCCGATCCGGGCGATCAGGTCGGCGAAGTCCTCGACCCCGACGTTGTCGACCTTGGTGACCACGTCGCCGGGCTGCAGCCCGGCCGCCGCCGCCGGGGAGCCCGCGTCGACCTCGGACAGCTGGGCGCCGGCCGCGGCCCCGCCGGTGGCCGCGGCGTTGCCGCGGACCCCGAGCACGGGCTTGGTGGCCGTGCCGGACTCCAGGATCTCCTGGGCCACCCGCTTGGCCTGGTCGACCGGGATGGCGAAGCCGAGCCCGATGCTGCCGCTGCTGTTGCCCGCGGTGGCGATGGCCGAATTGATGCCGACCACCTGGCCGCTGAGGTTCACCAGCGGACCGCCGGAGTTGCCCTGGTTGATCGGGGTGTCGGTCTGCAGGCCGCTGTAGACCACCCCCGAGCCGTCCTCGCCCTGCACCTGCACGGTGCGGTCGAAGGCGCTGACGATGCCGGTGGTCACCGTGCCGGACAGGCCCTGCGGCGACCCGATGGCCACCACCTGCTGGCCGACCTGGAGGTCGGCGCTGTTGCCCAGGGTGGCCGGGGTGAGTCCGGAGACGCCGGCCAGCTTGATCACGGCCAGGTCGTAGCTGGGTGCCGCGCCGACCACGGTGGCCTGGTGCTCGCTGCCGTCGGCCAGGGTGACGGTGATGGTGCCGGTGGCTCCGGCGACGACGTGGTTGTTGGTGAGCACGTTGCCGTCGGCGGTGAGGATGACCCCGCTGCCCTCGGCGGCGCCCTGGCCCAGCGGCACCCGGATGCTGACCGTGCTCGGCATGGCGGTCTGCGCGGCTGCGGCCACCGAACCCGGGGTCGTCGCGGCGGCGCCGGTCGCCGGGACCGAGGTGATCGTCGACGAGCTCGGGGTACCGCCGTCGAGCAGCGCGTAGGCGCCGGCGAAGCCGCCACCGCCGCCGACCAGGCCGGCGATCAGGGCCGCGGTCACCACCGCGGTCATCGGCCGCCGGCCGCGCTGCGGCTGCGCGCCGACCGCGGGGCCACCGGCACCGGGCGTGGACGGCGGGGCGCCGTAGTGCGCGGCACCGTGCTGGCCCGGCTGGTGCTGGCCCGGCTGGTACTGGCCCGGCTCGTACTGGGAGGTGCTCTGGGCGGGTGCCCCGTAAGCGGAGCCGGGGTGGCCCTGGCCGTAGCCCTGGCCGCCGAACCCGGGGCCGCCGTAGCCGGAACCGCGCTGCTGCGGGAACAGCGGTTCCCGGTAGGCCGCGGTGGGCTGCCCGGGCTGGGACGCAACGGGGTGCTCGGGGGTGCGGGAGCCGGCGCCCGGATCCCGGCCCTGCTCCCTCTGCTCGTCGCTCATGCCTCGACTATGAGGCCCCAACCTGGGAGCACGCTGAGATGGAGCTGGGAATGTCGGACATCCGTCGGCCGCTGTCGCCCGAGCGGCCGAACCCGCACGGCATCGGCTCCCAGCCGGACAACGCCGTCCCGGCAGGACAGACTGGCCCGGTGGTGGGTGACGGGGATCGGCGGGCTCGCGGCGGTGGCGCGCGCCGGCCCGGTCCGGTGCGGCGGGTGCTGACCCGGACGGTGGCCGGGGCCTGGAAGGACGACGTGTTCAGCGAGTCCGCCTCGGCCGCGTTCTGGCAGACCCTGTCGCTGCCGCCGCTGCTGCTGGGCATCTTCGGCATCCTGGGCTACGTCGGGGACTGGTTCGGCCCGGACACCGTCGCCGCGGTGCAGCAGTGGATCGTCGGTGCGACCGGCGAGGTCTTCAGCCGCAACGCCGTCGAGGAGATCATCGCTCCGACCGTGGGGGACATCCTGACCACCGCCCCCGGCGCGGTCGTCTCGGTCGGGTTCGTGCTCAGCCTGTGGTCGGGGTCCTCGGCGATGGCGGCGTTCGTCGACGCGATCTGCAAGGCGCACCGCCAGTTCGAGCTGCGCGGCTACCTCTGGCAGCGGGTGCTGGCCATCCTGCTCTACCTGGTGGCGCTGGTGTTCGTGATCGTCGGGCTGCCGGTGGTGGCGATCGGCCCGGAACGGCTGCTGGCGCTGGTCCCGCCGTCCTTCGCGCCCGAGCTCCAGGCCGTGTCCACCTGGCTCATCACGCCGGTCGTCGGGCTGGTGCTGCTGCTGGCGCTGACCACGCTGTACCGGATCGCGCTGCCGCACAAGCCGCCGTGGTACCGGGGGCTGCCCGGGGCGGTGCTGGCCGGGGCGGTGTTCACCGTCAGCGTCACCTCGCTGCGCGCCTACCTGGACTGGGTGACCAGCACCGGCTACACCTACGGCGCGCTGGCCGCGCCGATCGCGTTCCTGCTCGGCACGTTCTTCATCGCGATGTCCATCGTGCTCGGCGCGCACCTCAACGCGGCGATCCAGGCGGAGTGGCCGGCGCCGTTGCGCCGCCGCGGCTCGGCGATCGGGTCCTCGACGGAGTCGGCCGAGGGGGACGGCGGGACCGGGGACGCGGCCGGACGGTCGGACCGGGACCCGGAGGATCGGGACCCGGAGGATCAGGACCCGGAGGATCAGGACCACGCGCCGCCGGACATGGCGGCCGACCGGGTGCGGTAGCCGGCGGTGCCCTCGACGATGTCGCGCTCCAGCCCGGCCCGGTTGCGCGCCGCGGTGGAGACCGTCGGTCCCAGCCCGCGGGCGATCTGCCGCAGCACCGGCACCGGGTAGTTGCCCTGGCGCAGGTGCTCGGCCACCTCGTCGGGGGTGTGCAGGTCGCGGATCGCGCGCACCGCCGACCCGACGACCTCCGGGTCCGGGTCGCGCAGCGCGCTGCCCGGCCGTCGGCCCGGGGCGGGGTCCGCCCGGTCCACCGGCTCGAACACCAGCCGGGCCCGCCCGGCCGCGAGGTCGGCCAGCTGGGCCGGGGTCAGTCCGCCGACCGCGGCCGCGGCGGCCCGCAGCGCGGCGGCGGCGAGGGCGGCCGGATCCGCACCGGGGGCCGGGCGGGTCACGCGCGCACCACGCCCGACTCCACGCGGTCGAGCTGGTCGGACACCTCCGTGACCAGCTCGCGCAGCTCGCGGGTGGCGGCCCGGCCGGTGCCGCCCAGGATCACCGGGACGCCGTGCTCCGGGGCCGGGCCGTAGACCGACTTGCTGTCCCGGACGGTGGTCTCGAAGGTCGGTACCCCGCGCGCCTCGATCCGGCTGATCACGCTGCGCTGGGTCTCGATCGGCTTGCCGTCCAGGTTCTGCACCATCGTGAAGACCACCGCCGCGGGCGGCCGGGCGATCGGCCCGGCGCCGTCGCGGCGCTCGTTGAACTCGTCGACGAACGCCCGGATCTTCATGCCCAGCGAGTCGATGCCGCTGGTGGACAGGTAGTCCGGCTTGGTCGGGATGAGCAGCAGGTTGCTCGCCGCCACCGCGTTGCGGGCGATCAGCCCGAAGTTCGGCGCGCAGTCGATGAGCACCACGTCGTACTCGGCCAGCGAGGGGTGCGCGAGGCCGTCGCGCAGCCGGCTGTGCAGGTCGACGTAGCGGTCCGGGTGCATCCGCAGCTCGGTGGACAGCGTGGTGTCGACGTCGGACAGGTCCCGGTGCGCGGCGATGAGGTCGAGGTAGCCGCCGGTGTGCGCGAGCATCTCCAGCACCCGCTTCGGCGAGGTGATCAGCGGAGCCGGGCTCTGCATCGCGTCCGGCGTGCCCAGGCCGTCGAACCAGTGCTTGATCGTCCGGGTGGGCAGCAGGTCGCCCGCCCACTCGGTCTGGGTGAAGAACGATATGGTCAGGCTGGCCTGCGAGTCGAGGTCGAGCATCAGCACGCGCCGGCCACGAGCGGCCAGGCCGGCCCCGACGTTGGCGGTGAGGGTGGTCTTGCCGACCCCGCCCTTGTGGTTGATGATCGAGACGACCTTCACCGTTCTCCTCCCGCGGCCGGCGCTCACGATGCCACACGGCGGGATCGCGGCAGCGGGCCGGGTCGGGCGCGCCGCGGTCAGCCGGTGTGCGCGAGCACCGCCGCGGCCACCGCCGCGGCCACCGACGGGTCGACCCCGTGCCCCATCCCGGCGATACGCACCAGCGGCGCGTCACCGAGCGCGGCGGCCAGGTGGGCCGGGTGCGGCGGCGGGTGCACCGGATCGGCCGGCGCCTCGATGACCAGCGTGGGCACCTCGACCCCGGCCAGTTCGGCCGCGCGGTCGAGGTCGCACGGGTCCAGGTGCAGGTGCGCGGTCTCCGGCTCGGCGCTCCCGCTGTGCGCGAGGGCGCGCTCCTCCAGCGCCCGGGCGGCTCCGGCGTCGCAGCCGGCGCCGGCCCCGCTGAGCAGCCGGCTCTGCTCGACCCGCCAGTCCAGTTCGCCGCCGTCGTCGCGGGGGTCGTCGGCCTCGGCCCACAGCCGCAGCACCGCGGACCCGGGGCGGGGCAGGTCGGGATCGGCGCTCGCGCCGAGCGCGGGGGCACTGGCCAGCACCGCGGTGCGCAGCCGGTGGGGGTGGTCGAGCAGCAGCAGTTGGGTGATCAGGCCACCCAGTCCGACGCCGACCACGTGCGCCCGATCGACCTCGAAGGCGTCCAGCACGGCGAGCGCGTCGGCGGCCAGTTCGGGCAGCCCGTAGCCGCCCGGGTCCTCGCTGCGTCCGGAGCGGCCGGTGTCGCGGTGGTCGTAGCGCAGCACCCGGTGCCGCTGGGTCAGCGGCTCGACGAACGCGTCCGGCCAGGTCGCTCCGGAACGGTTGGCCGGGGCGACCAGCAGCAGCGGACCGCGGTCGGCGGGTCCGGTGGGCGGGTCCGGTGGGCGCAGGTCCTCGGCCCACAGCCGCATCCCGTCGCCCCGGTCGAGGAAGCGGTGCACGAGGGCAGCCTGCCGGTCGGGGCCGCGGTGGGGGAGCCCGGCCCCCCGCACCGCCCGGTCCGCCGGGGTCGAACCGGCTGCCGGGCGGTGCGTGGGATCACTTCAGGGCGTCGATCAGCGCCTGGCGCTGGCGGTCACCGAGGCCGGCCGCGCGCCGCGAGGCGTCGATCCCGGTCTGCTCCAGCAGCGCGGTCACCTTGGCCGGGCCGTACCCCGGCAGGCTCTTGAGCAGGTCGGCGACCTTGGTCTTGCCGACGATCGAGTCGGACTTGGCCCGGTCGAGGACCGCCGGGATCGTCTCGTCGCCGCGGGCGATCGACTCCCGCAGCTCCTTGCGCGCGGTGCGCGCGGCGGCCGCCTTCTTCAGGGCCTCGGCGCGCTGCTCGGGAGTCAGGGTGGGCAGTGCCATGTCGGGTCTCTCCTCTCCGTGCGTCCACCCCGTCCGGGGTACACGCAGGTCATCATGGCCGCAAGCGTGGCAGAACGCTGGTTAGCCACGCGGGGCGGCCCCCGTCGGACCGGTGTGCCGACCGACGACGGACCTCCTCCGATCAGCGACGCCGCGCGGTGGCGGGTGCGCGCCACCGACGTCGGTGAAGCAGTAGTGCCCCTCGACGCGCCGGCCTACACCCATCCCGGTGGTGACATGTCCGCGCTGGTCACGGGGCGGGCCCGGACGGAGTGGCCGAACCCCGGTCAGGCGCAGGCCGCGGCGAGCGAGGTCGGCGCGCTGGACGGCAGTGCGGAGCCGTCCTCCTCCTGCCCGCCGGCGGCCGCATCGGCCTCCTCGGCCGGTGGCGCCGCACCCGCGGCACCTCCGGTCGCGTCGGCGACCGGCGGGCTGGACGGAGCCGGCTGGGGCGCGTCGTCGATCGCGTCCTGGACGACCTCGCGCATGTAGGGGAAGTTCGGGTCGCCGGTGTTGAACCGCCCGTCGTTCTCCTCCGGGTCGGGCAGGTTCGGGTCGAACGACACGCTCTCCAGGTTCAGCGAGCCCCCGTCGCCGGCCAGCGCGATCAGCGCCGGCAGCACCTCCTGGGGCACGTTGGTGGCCACCGAGTCGGTGGTCGCCGAGGCGATCTCCTGGAAGTTGGTCAGCACGTCGGCCGCGCTCTTCTGGGACAGCAGGTTCTGCAGCAGGCAGCGCTGGCGACCCATCCGGGCGTAGTCGGTGGTACCGGTGCGCGAGCGGGCGAAGGCCAGCGCCTGCTCGCCGGTGAGCTGCTGCACGCCCGGCGGGATGTAGCCGTCCGGCTCCACCTGCCGCCCGGACGGACTGATGCCGCCGATCGGGATGGGCTCGGGCCCGACGTCGACGGTCAGCCCGCCGAGCGCATCGATGATCGACTGGAAGCCGGCCATGTTGACCTCGACGTAGTAGTCGATGTCGAGACCGAGCATGTGGGCGACGGTCTGGTGCAGCAGGTTCAGCCCGGGGTCCCGGGTCGGCCCGGGTGGGGCCAGCTCGGGGAACTGCAGGCCGTAGGCGTAGACCGCGTTGAGCAGGTAGTCGCCCGAGGTCGGGTCGGAGTCGTCGTGGAAGCCGTCGGGGAACTCCTCGCCCATCGGCGAGTCCGGCGGGAACTGCGCGTAGGCGATGTTGCGGGGCAGCCCGAACAGCGTGCTGCGCCCGGACCGGGTGTCGATGCTGGCCACCATCATGGTGTCGGTCCGGGTGCCGGTGCGGTCCGGTCCGGCGTCGCTGCCGACCAGCAGCACGTTCAGCCGCGGCTTGGCGATGGCCTCGGCGACGGCGGTGCCGCCGCTGCTGGTGGGGAACAGGTCGTTGAGGAAGGTGCGCTGGGAGTTGGCCAGGTCGGCGCCGAACCCCAGCGGGGCCGCGACGACCAGGCACAGCGCGATGACCGCGACCGCGCCGACGGTCTGCTGCCCGGCCGGCAGCCCGTCCGGGCGGGCCAGCAGGTAGGTGCGCAGGATGACCGCGATCCACAGCAGCCCGACCACCAGCAGCGCCACCGTGGCGGTGACCAGCGTGCGGGTGGACAGCAGGTTCTCCAGCAGGGCCGTGCGGCCGAGGTTCATCGCCACCACGACCACGGTGCCGACCATCATCAGGAAGAGGCCCAGCACGATCGCGCCGGTCCGCTTCCGGCCGAGGATCAGGTGGCCGGCGCCGGGGGCCGCGGTGGCCGCGGCGGTGGCCAGCAGCGCGGCGCCCAGGCTGCGTCGGGGCGGGCGGCCGGCGGTCTCCGGGTCGTCGTCGCGTTCGACGGCCACGTCCCGGTCGAGCGGGCGGGCGGGCGGGCCGGAGCGGGCGGGGTGACCCGGGCGCGTGCCCGGGCGACCGCGCCGGGGCTTGCGGGTGACGCTGACCCGCGGCTCGATCGGTCGCTGTCCGAGCGGGATCGGGGGCAGGTCGAAGGCGTCCGGCTCGGGCGGCGGGCTGACCGTGGTGGGCTCGTCGTCGAAGTCCACCGGCGCGGTCGGGGCCGTCAGGGGCGCGCTCACCGCGACCGTCCGGCCGACGGGCGGCTCGACCGGGTGACCCGGCCAGGGCGGCGGGGCGGCGGGAGCGCGCCGGGCCGGGCGGCGGACGGCCCGGTCGGGGTCGTCGCCGGGCCGGCCGCGCCCGGGCATCGGGACGCGGCCCGCGGAGCCCTGGCGCGGCGGGCCGTCGACGATCGGGGGGCGGCGGACGGGGCGGCCCGGGGCCGGCTGGGGGTCGAAGTGCCCGGGCGGCCGCTCGCGCTCCGCGCGTCGCGGCCACGGATCCCGCGGGGACGTGCCGCGCCCGTGCTCCGGGATGGGGTGACCGTTGTCGTCCACTCCGTCCACCCCCGTCCTCGTCGTACACCGTCGTACACCGTCGTTCACGTCGGCTCGGCGGTGAGACCCGCCGAAGCCTACTGCGCGTGACCACCCGGGAGTGCCAGGCCATCCTCCGGGTGATGGTCGCGGCCGCTCGGTCGGGCGGCGGCGGTGCCGTCCGGCGAGGCGGGCGACCCCACCGCCAACGATACGGTCCACCGGCCCGGTCCGATCACCACAGGCCCCCCGACGGGCCACCGCAAATGCCGTACCGTGCGTCCGCCACACCAGGCTGACCTGGACATTCGGCCGGTGGGCCGGACAATCGGGGCGAGCCCGGCTTGACGGCGGCGACGGCGGCCGGTGCACTGCCGCGGTGCACCGGGAACCGGGGGTGGCCGCGGCGGTCGTGCTGGCCGGCGGCAGCGGCAGCCGGGTAGGTGCGGCGGCCAACAAGGTGTACCTGCCGCTGGCCGGTCGGCCGGTCATCGCCTGGTCGCTGGCGGTCTTCGCGGAGCTGGCCGAGGTGGGGCCGGTGGTGCTGGTGGTGCGGCCCGCCGACCGGACCGAGGCGGCCGCGGCGGTCCGCGCGGCCGGGGCCGAGGTGGAGGTGGTGACCGGTGGCGCGACCCGGCAGGAGTCGGAGTTGGCGGGTCTTCGCCGGCTCGCCGACCGGATCGCCGGGCGGACGGTGGACGCGGTGCTCGTGCACGACGGCGCCCGCCCGCTGCTGCGCCCGGAACTGGTGCTCAGCGTGCTGGCCGCGGCCCGCGAGGCCGGTGGTGCGGTGCCCGGGCTGCCCCGGCCGGACCTGATCGCCGCCGGCCCCGACGGCCGGCCCGCCGGCCCGGCACCGGACGGCCTGGTCGCCGTGCAGACCCCGCAGGCGTTCCGGGCGGGCCCGCTGCTGGCCGCCTACGAGGCGGCGGCCGGGCAGGGCTTCGCCGGCACCGACACCGCCTCCTGCATGGCCCGGTTCGCCCCGGACGTGCCGGTGCGCCGGGTGCCCGGGGACGGCCGCAACTTCAAGATCACCTATGCGCACGATCTGGTGGTCGCCGAGGCGGTGCTGGCCGGCCGTCGGCGGGCCGGCTGATCTCGGCCGGTGTCCGGCGGGATTCCCCGGCCCGCTGGACTGCACCCACGTCGCCGAGCCGCCCACCCGCTCGGTGTTCGTCTCCCGGTCGATCCCTCCGTGGAGGGCGGGCCGAGGGTGCTCAAGACGCTGAACGGGCGGAGCGCGCCGAGCCACGTGTTCGACCGAGTGTCACCGATCACCCCGCCGGTTGATCCAAGCGTGATCGTCATTCGGTACGCGGTTCGGCCGGCAGGGAATTGCGAATGCGTTGACCGGCCTGTCCGGCGCCGTTACTCTCTGCCTTCCGAGCCTGGACGTCCTCGTCTCCCACTGCCGATCGGATGCCTATTCGATCGTATCGAGGGCTGCCCCGGGCGCAGTTTTCCCGACCGCATCCGTCCGGTGCGGTGCCGGTGGCGCGCGCCCGAACGGGGACGTCCACCGGTGCCGCGCAGGGCGGGAAGGAGAGGCGTCGATGGCTTCCTACGACCCGCGCACCAGCACCGGGCTGCCCACCGAGCCGGTCGGCTCGCTGCCCCGCCCGGCCGTGCTGCAGGCCGCCTACGCGCGCTACGACGCCGGCGAGATCGCCCGCCCGGAGCTGGAGGAGCTGCAGGACGCCGCGGTCCGCGACTCGATCGAGCGGTTCGAGGCCACCGGCTCGCCGATCATCTCCGACGGCGAGCAGCGCTGGTCGTCGTTCGCCACCTACCCGATCACCGACACCCTCGGCGGCACCGGACTGGCCCCCGGGCTGGGCCCCGGCGGGCAGTTCTTCGCGATCTTCGCCGACGGCCACGGCCGGCAGCTGCCCAAGCTGGAGCGCGGGCCGTTCCGGTACAACCAGTACGCCGCTGACACGCTGCGCAAGTCGCTGCCGCACGCGCACACGCCGATGAAGCAGGCGGTCATCGCGCCGTCCATGCTGGCCCTGCTCTACCCGTTGAAGGACCCGGTGGAGGGCTACCCGCGCGAGGAGTTCGAGGCCACCCTGGTCGACGAGTGCGAGCGCGACATCCGGGAGGCCTTCGCCGCCGGCGCGGCCCGGGTGTCGGTCGACTTCACCGAGGGCCGGCTGGCCACCCGGGAGGACCCGCGCAACCCGTGGACCGGCGCCGGGCTGCTGCCGCACTTCATCGAGCTGATCAACCGGGTGATGGCCCGGTTCTCCGCCGAGGAGCGGCGCAGCATCGGGGTGCACACCTGCCCCGGCGGCGACCGCGACTCGGTGCACTCCGCGGACGTGCCCTACAACAACCTGCTCGGCACCATGTTCGACATCAACGCCGGGTACTTCCTCATCCAGTTCTCCTCCGAGCGCGACCGCGACCCGGTGCTGGAGTCGATCGGCAAGCACCTGCGCACCGACGCCGACGGGGTCGCACAGATGGCGTACCTCGGCGTGACCAATCCGCTGAATCCACGGGTGGAATCGCCGGCGGAGATCGCCGACCGGCTGATCCGGGCGGCCAACTTCATTCCGCGCGAACAGCTCGGGTCGACCGACGACTGCGGTTTCTCGCCGTTCTCGATCGACGAGAAGCCCAACCACGGATCGCCCGACCACGCCCGTGACGTCGCGTTCCAGAAGATCGCGTCGCGGGTCGAGGGCTCCCGGCTCGCCGCGGAGAAGCTCGGTCTCTGATCCGCTCCAGGGCGGGGCGGGGGCGAGTTCACCCATCCATCGTGATCGATATCGAATGATTAGATGTCGATGCGTGTGCTGACGAAGGTCGTTAGGCTCCCGTCGTGCCCCCACCCCTGCGCGAGCCGATCGGTCTCCAGCTCACCCGGACCTCCCGCGCGGTCACCCGGGCCTTCGACGCCCGGTTGGCCGAGGCGGGCGGCACGCTGCCGGTCTGGCTCGTCCTGCTCAACGTCACCACCCGGCAGGCCACCAACCAGCGCGAACTCGCCGAGGCCGTGGGGATCCAGGGCGCGACGCTGACCCACCACCTCAACGGCATGGAGGCGGCCGGGCTGCTCACCCGCCGCCGCGACCCGGCCAACCGCCGGGTGCACCTGGTCGAGTTGACCGATCAGGGCCGGGAGCTGTTCCACCGGTTGCGCGCTGCTGCCGTGGGGCACGACGAGCGGATCCGCTCCGCCTTCACCGGCGAGGAACTGGCGCGGCTCGGCGAGCTGCTCGACCGGATGCGTGCGGTGGTCGGCGCCCCCGTCGAGGGACGCCCGGCGCTCGGTCGCGGCGCCGCGACACTCGTCGACACCTGAAGCGTTCGCCGTCCGCTCCACCTGCCGACGAGGTGTACCCTCGCTTTTGGGCATACGCCCAAGGCGAGTGACCAGGAGGCGGGATGGGAACGGCCGCGGCGCGTGGGCAGCAGGTCCGGGACCAGCTCCGGCGGGCCGCTGTCGAGCTGATCGCCGAGCAGGGCTGGCGCGGGGTGAGCACCCGTGCGGTGGCCGACCGCGCGGGCGTCGGGGCGGGGCTGGTGCACTACCACTTCGCCTCGCTGGAGGCGCTGCTGCGCGAGGCGGCGACCGCGGTCCTGCGCGAGGCGGCCGACGGCCTCGACGACCTGCTCGACCGGGCGGACGACCCGCGGGCCGCGGTGCGGCTCGTGCTCGGCTCGCTGGCCGGGGCCTCCGGTCGCGACCCGGTGTCGCTGGTGTTCATCGAGACCTACCTGGCCGCGACCCGCGACCCGCAGCTGCGGGCGGACGTCGCCGACGTGGTGGCCGGGTTCCGGCAGCGGCTCGCGCGCCGGCTGGCCCGGCACGGCGTCGCCGACCCGGAGCGCACGGCGGCGGTGCTCGCCGCGGCCGTCGACGGCCTGCTGCTGCACCGCGGCCTGGACGCCGAGCTCACCGCCGAGTACGTCGGCCCGGTGCTGGACCGGGTGACCACACCGCCGCCCGCCGGGGGAGGAGGACCGGGATGCGAGTGATCGTGTGCGGAGCCGGCATCGCCGGGCTCGCGCTGGCCGGGCGCCTGGGCGCGCTCGGCCACGAGGTGACGCTGCTGGAGCGCGCGCCCGGCCCGCGCCGCCAGGGCTACCTGATGGACTTCTTCGGGCCCGGCTACGACGCCGCGGAGGCCACCGGCGTGCTCGCCGCGATCCGCGAACGCGGCCACGCCGTCACCGAGGTCAGCTACCTGGACCCGGCCGGTCGGCGGCGGGCCGGACTGCCGTTCGCCCGGTTCGCCGAGTCCCGGCGCGGCCGGCTGGTCAGCATCCTGCGCCCGGACCTGGAGGCCGCCCTGCGCGAGCACCTGCCGGCCGCGGTGGACCTGCGCCACGGGGTCGAGCCGGTGGCGGTCGAGGAGGGCGCCGACCGGGTGCGGGTCACCCTCGCCGGCGGGTCCGACCTGGACGCCGACCTGCTGGTCGGGGCGGACGGCATCCACTCCGCGGTGCGCCGGCTGGTGTTCGGGCCCGAGCGGCGGTACCTGCGCCCGCTCGGCTTCCACACCGCCGCCTGGACCTTCGTCGACCCGCAGGTGCACGCCGAGCTGCGCGGGCGGTTCTGCCTCACTGACACCATCGACCGGCAGGTGGGGTTGTACGGGCTGCCCGGCGACCGGGTCGCCGCCTTCACCGTCCACCGCACCGCGGACCCGGCGCTGCCCGTCGACCCGCGCTCCGCGGTCCGGGAGCGGTACCGCGACCTGGGCTGGGTCGTGCCGCGGGTCCTGGACCGCTGCCCGCCGGGCCCGCAGGTCTACTACGACCAGGTCGCCCAGATCGTCGTGCCCCGCTGGTCGGGCCGCCGGGTGACGCTGCTCGGCGACGCCGGGTACGCGGTGTCGCTGCTGGCCGGGCAGGGCGCCTCGATGGCCGTGGCCGGGGCCTACGTGCTCGCCGACCGGCTGGACCGGGTCGGCCCGGTCGGCGGGGTCGGCGCGGCGCTGGCCGGCTACGAGGCGCTGTGGCGGCCCGTCGTCACCGACGTCCAGCGCACCGCCCGCCGCGGGACCCGCTGGTTCCTCCCCGGGAGCCGCACCGACCTGCGGATCCGCCGGGCGGCTCTGCGGCTGGCCGGACTGCCCGGGGTCGACCGGGTGGTCGTCGGGGCCGTGGCCGGACCGTCCAGCGGGCTGGTCCGCGACCTGGCCGGGGCGTCGGGCCGGGCTCGACCGCGGCCCCGCCACCCCGCAGGATCGACCCGGTGCCCCCGCAGCGGGGCCCTCGACGAGGAGGTCGGATGGCGCCGGACGAGCAGTACGTGGTGCGGGTGATCGGTCGGGTGGAGTCGCCGCTGGTGGACCGGGCGTCGGCGCCCAAGCAGGGCGCGGACGGCGCCCCCGACGCCTGGCTGGTGTTCGAACCCGGCTACGCCGAGGGTCTGCGCGACCTGGCCCCCGGTACCGAGGCCGTGCTGCTGACCTGGTTCGACCGGGCCCGCCGGGACGTGCTGGCCACCCGCCCGCGCGACGACCCGGCCAACCCGGAACTCGGCGTGTTCAGCACCCGCTCGCCGGACCGGCCCAACCCGATCGGCCTGCACCGGGTGCGGATCCGCGCCCGCGACGGCCTTCGCCTGCGGGTGGGCCCGCTGGAAGCGCTGGACGGCACCCCGATCGTGGACGTCAAACCGGTGCTCGGACCGGGCGACGGTGACTAGGCGGCCCGCACGGCGGAGGACGGCGCGCAGCCGGGAATGAACTCCCGGGGAGGCTGGTTGTACCGGCTGTCCGAGCCGGGCGATCCGAGTCCCCGGGTCTCACCACTTGCCACCTGCGGGTGCGCCACGCGCCGAGAGGCGACCGGCGTCCGGCCCGGACACCCGAACCATCCCGACACCCGAACCACTGCGCACCAGACCTGCCGCGACCGGCGCCTCCCGCCGCCGTCGACGCGGCTGCCGGGCGACGCCGCCCCCACGGCGTCGCCCTCCCCGTCGTGCGACCTCAGGATCTAGTCGGTGCGCCCGTCGGCGTCCAGGCCCAGCAGCGACAGCAGCATGCTGCAGTCCTCCGCGTCGACCGCGTGCCCGGCGACGGTCCGCGCGGCCATGGCGCGTTCCCGGACGGCGTGCCGCTCCTCGGCGGCGCGGACCCGGTGGGACTCGCCGATCTCGTGGCCGGGGCGGTCGGACCCGTTCGGCCCGGCTCCGCCGTTGCCCCAGCGCTCGCCGCGCCCGCTCACCGCGGCCCCGACGAACCGGCTGGAGATGCCGGTGGTGCCGCCCGGCAGGGCCGCCGCGGACAGCGCGTCCTCGGCGTCGTGGGCGTTGGTGGAGGCCGGGACGACCAGCAGCGTGGTGACCCGCCCGCTCGCCGCGCCGTACAGTTCGATGACGTCCGGGTCGCCGCTGGGCCGGCCGACCAGCTGGACCAGCCGACCGCACACCGCGATGCGCGCCGCCGTGGTCGGCCACGTCCGGTGGTCGTAGACGACGCGCTCGACACCGCCGAGGCGGTCCCACAGTTCGGTCAGCACCACCGGCAGCTGCTCGGCCAGATCGGTCGACCACGGCCACCAAGCGCCGTCGGCGCCGGGCGGCGAGGCGGGTGGCGCGGCGTCCGGCCGCATCCGCAGGCGCGGCGCCCGGTCGACCGGAGTGGTGGAGCTTCGCGGGCCCGGCGACATGCCAGTGCTCCCGTCTCCGGCCGGAGGCCGGGGGATGCGCCGGGAACGGCACCCGCTCGGTCGCCGGCGCCGAGGAGCTCTCGACGTGGTGAACGCTACACCCACCGGCCGACGGCCCCGGCCACCGTTCGGCCCCACCGGTCGGCGGCGCCCGGGTTCGGCGGCGCCGGAGCGGTGCGTCCGGGGCCGGGGAGCGACCTCGTCGTCGAAGAACTCGGCCAGCACCGGCGCCAGCACGGCCCGCTGCACCCGATGGGTGGGTCCTTCCAGCAGCCGGACGGCCTCGCCGCGGCGGTCTCCCGCCGGGACGCCCGGTGCTCACGCCCGGGACGCCGGCGCCGGGTCCTCGTGCTCGTGGAAGCGCCGGGCCGCGTCCCGGTCGAGCGCGGTCAGCCGCCGGAACCAGGCCGCCGGACGGCTGGTGGTGTGGCCCGGCTGCGGCGCGCCCGATCCCACCGGATCCGGCAGCAGCCGGTTCACCAGCGTGAGCACCCGCAGGGTGGTCGCCGGGGCCAGCGCGTGCACCCGCACCCCGAGCTTCGCCGGGAGCGTCAGGGTCACCTCGGGTCGTCCGCGCAGCACGGCGCTCACCAGCCGGCGCGCGGCCCGTTCGGCGTCCATGGACAGCACCGGCAGGCCGGCCGCGGCGGTGAACCACCGGTGCTCGGCGTCGCGGTCGCCGGTGAACAGGGCGTTGCGGGTCGAGCCGGTGCGCATCAGCCCGGGCACCCCCACGGTCACCGAGACCCCGTCCCGGGCCGCCTCGATGCGCAGCCCCTCGGCGAACCCGACCGCGGCGTGCTTGGCCGCGGCGTAGGGCAGCAGGTGCGGGGCGGGCAGCTTGCCGCCGATCGAGGTGATCGCCAGCACCCGGCCCCGGGAGCGGCGCAGCAACGGCAGCGCGGCCAGCGTGGGGTGCACCACGCCCCAGAACATGACGTCCATGGCTTCCGCGTAGTCCTCGGCGGTCATCTCCCGGGCCGGGCCGACCTGGATGATCCCGGCGTTGGTGACCAGCACGTCGAGCCGGCCGAAGGCCCGCTCCGCCTCGGCCACCACCCGCTCGGCGTCGGCCCGGACGCCGACGTCCGCGGCCAGCCGGAGCACCTTGGCACCGCGGCGGACCAGCTCGTCGGCGGCCGGGCCCAGGCCGTCCGCGGACCGGGCGCAGAGCACCAGGTCGTGGCCCCGGTCGGCGAGCTCACGGGCGATCAGGAAGCCCAGGCCGCGGCTGGCCCCGGTCACCAGGGCGACCGGGCGGTCGGAGGGGGATGCGTCGTTACCGGTCATGCCGGGGGAGTGCCCGCCCCGCGGCGCGGCAAGCGCCCGATCACGGGGTCAGCGCCCGCGGTCGCCCAGCTCGGTCACGTCGTAGGTGTGCCCGGCGGCGCGCAGCCGCTCCACCAGCACGCCGCCCAGGGCGGTGGCCGGGGTCAGCGAGCCGGAGCGGTCGGGCAGTCGGTCGGTGTCCAGGGCCAGTGCCAGCGCGCTCTCCCCGAGCATCACCGCGGTCGCCGCGTACCCGGGGTCGCCCGGACCGGCGGCGACCGCCCGGTAGCGGCGGCCCCCCTCGGTGCTCGCGTCGACGACCATCCGGAACCAGCCCTTCTCCCGGGTCGAGGCGGACGGCCCGGTCCCCGCTGCGGGCAGCACCCGGTCGAGCAGCAGCCGGGTCGGCCGCACGCTCATCGCCGCGAGCATCGCCCCCATCCCGACGGTGAGCGCAGCCGCGGTCGCCGCGCCCGTCGGCCCGCGACCGCAGGCCATCACCTCGCCGTAGCGCAGCGACCGGCCGTAGGCCCAGTCCTGCAGGGCGTTGCTGCGGCGCACGATCCGGGTGTTGTAGGGGGCCATCACGAACGGCGCGGTCCACCGGCCGTCCGGGCCGCGGGACGGGCGGGCGGCGTCGGGCGGCTGCGGGGTGTCGGGCTCGGCGTCCCGATCCGGGCTGAGCGCGAACGGGTCGGCGACGATCCGGCGCCGGGCCGGATCCTGGCGCACCTGGTCGAGTTGGCCGCGCAGCGAGTCGACGGTGCCGCCGCTGGCGCCGCCCCGGGCCGCGGCGACCAGCCGGACGTTCCGCAACCCGCCGGCCCCGTCCGCGGCGGCCCGCTCGTGCAGCAGCAGCACGGCCAGGTCGGAGGGGATGGAGTCGTAGCCGCAGGAGTGCACGATCCGGGCGCCGGTCTCCCGGGCGACGGCGTCGAACTCGTCGATCGCCCGGCGGACGAACAGCACCTCACCGGTCAGGTCGGCGTAGTGGGTGCCGGCGCGGGCGCAGGCCTCGACGACCGGCAGGCCGTAACGGGCGTAGGGCCCGACCGTGGTGGCCAGCACGTGCGTCGAGGCGGCCAGGGCGGCGAGCGCGGCGGCGTCGGTCGAGTCGGCGACCAGGACCGGCCAGCCGCGACCGGCCTGGGGCAGCCCCGCTCGCACCGCCTCCACCCGGGCCCGGTCGCGGCCGGCCAGCGCCACCCGCACCGCCGGCGCCGCGGCCCGGGCCAGGTACTCCGCCACCAACCGGCCGACGAAACCGGAGGCGCCGTACACGACGATGTCGAACTTCCGCACTGCTTCCGCCACCCGGCCA
>DASQMQ010000279.1:0-8381 GCA_035645455.1 Pseudonocardia sp. | reverse complement strand
GGCCGTGGCGCGCTGGGCCCGCCGGCCCGGGAGCTGCGTAGGACCACCGAGCCCACCCCCCCAGCCGCCTCCGACCGACGGCGCACCACCCGATCGGAGGACGTGGAACGATCCGGCGAGGCGATCGGGCGGCGCCGGCTGCGGGCCGGCCTGACGCCGGAGGAGCTGGCCCACCCGCACCGGGCTCAGCGTGCGCGGACTGCGCGAGCCGGAGGCCGGCCACGTCGGGGACCCGGGCCCGCACACCGCGCGGGTGGCCGCCGCAGCCCTGGGCGTCGACCACGCTCTACCGGTCACTGCTCCACGACCGGCGGGCGCTGGTGGTGCTCTCCGACGTCGCGGACACCGAGCAGGTCGGACCGCTGCTGCCCGGCGGACCGGGTCCGGCGGTCGTGCTGACCTGCCGGGACGAGCCGGACCGGGTGGCGGCGGCGCTGGGCGCGGCGACGGTGGCCCCGACCGCGCGGGCGGCCGGTGATCGCGTGACGCGCGGTCAGCGCTGACCGTAAGGTGGCCCGGTCGAGCAACGGAGGTATCGGGTGCAGCGCAGCGGGCCACTGGCCGGGTTGAGGGTCGTCGAGCTGGCCGGCATCGGGCCCGGCCCGCACGCTGCCATGGTCCTGGGCGACCTGGGTGCGGACGTGGTGCGCATCGACCGGCCGTCCGGCGGGCTGCGGCTCGACACCGGGGACGTCCCGGACCCGACGCTGCGCGGCCGGCGCCGGATGACCGCCGACCTCAAGGACCCGGCCGGCCTGGCGGCCGTGCTGGACCTGGTCCAGCACGCCGACGTGCTGCTGGAGGGCTACCGGCCCGGGGTCACCGAGCGGCTCGGCGTCGGCCCGGCCGACTGCCACGCCCGCAACCCGCGCCTGGTCTACGCGCGGATGACCGGCTGGGGCCAGGACGGGCCGATGGCCCAGCAGGCCGGGCACGACATCAACTACATCTCGCTGACCGGGCTGCTGCACGCGATCGGCCGGCCCGGTGAGCGCCCGGTGCCGCCGCTGAACCTGGTCGGCGACTTCGGCGGCGGGTCGATGCTGCTGCTGGTCGGGGTGCTGTCCGCGCTGTGGGAGGCGCAGCGGTCCGGGCGCGGTCAGGTCGTCGACGCGGCGATGGTGGACGGGGCTTCGCTGCTGGGCCAGATGTTCTGGTCGATGCTGGCCCAGCGGACCTGGGCGGACCGGCCGGGGGTCAACCTGCTCGACGGCGGCGCCCCGTTCTACGACACCTACGCCTGCGCCGACGGGCGCCACGTCGCCGTGGGCGCGCTGGAGCCGCAGTTCTACGCGGCGCTGCTGGCCGGCCTGGGGCTGACCGACGCCGGGCTGCCGGCCCAGTACGACCGGACCTCCTGGCCGGTGCTGCGGGAGCGGTTCACCGAGGTGTTCGCTTCCCGGCCGCGCGACGAGTGGGCCGCGGTGTTCGCCGAGAC
This sequence comes from Pseudonocardia sp., assembly GCA_035645455.1. Taxonomy (GTDB): domain Bacteria; phylum Actinomycetota; class Actinomycetes; order Mycobacteriales; family Pseudonocardiaceae; genus Pseudonocardia. The sequence goes on along the minus strand of DASQMQ010000279.1, from coordinate 6,943 downwards.
CGACGCCTGCGTGACCCCGGTGCTGGCGTTCGGCGAGGTGGCAGCCCACTCCCACCTCGCTGCCCGGGGCACCATCACCGAGATCGACGGGGTCGCGCAGGCCGCCCCCGCGCCGCGCTTCTCGCGCACCGCGACCGCCGTCCCACCGCGCGCGGCCGACCCCGAGACCCTGGAGGCGATCCTCGCCGACTGGGCCTGAGGCTCCCGCGGGGTTCAGGAAGGCCACCTTCCTGCCCGGTGGGTTCCGGAAGGTGGCCTTCCTGAACCGGGCAGGCCCACCCACACCGGAACGACAGCGCCCCGCCACCCGGGGAAGGTGGCGGGGCGCTGGCGTGCGGCGCTGGAGGTGGTCAGACCGTGGGCTCGTCCACCAGCAGGTTGCGGGTGCGGTTCGGGTCGACCGGGATGCCCGGGCCCGTGGTGGTGGAGACGGTGACCTTCTTGATGTACCGGCCCTTGGCCGCCGACGGCTTGGCCCGCAGGATCTCGTCGAGCGCGGCGCCGTAGTTCTCCACCAGCTTCTCGGTGTCGAACGAGGCCTTGCCGATGACCAGGTGCAGGTTGGCCTGCTTGTCCACCCGGAAGTTGATCTTACCGCCCTTGATGTCCTGGACGGCCTTGGCCACGTTCGGAGTGACGGTGCCGGTCTTCGGGTTCGGCATCAGCCCGCGCGGGCCCAGGATCCGGGCGATCCGGCCGACCTTGGCCATCTGGTCCGGGGTGGCGATGGCGGCGTCGAAGTCCAGCCAGCCGCCCTGGATCCGCTCGATGAGGTCCTCGGCGCCGACCACGTCGGCCCCTGCGGCCTCGGCCTCGGCGGCCTTGTCGCCGGTGGCGAACACGATCACCCGGGCGGTCTTGCCGGTGCCGTGCGGGAGGTTGACCGTGCCGCGGACCATCTGGTCGGCCTTGCGGGGGTCGACGCCCAGGCGCATCGCGACCTCGACGGTGGCGTCCATCTTCGCGCTGGCGGTCTCCTTGGCCAGGGTGGCCGCCTCCAGCGGGCTGTACAGCCGGGCCGCGTCGATCTTCTCGGCGGCCTGGCGGTAGATCTTGCTGCGCTGTGCCATGGTGCTGTCCTCTACGGGTCAGTTCGTGGTGCGAGCCGCGCCGGCTCTCCCACGCGTTCGGATGTGCGCGTTCGGGTGTGCGCGTTCGGATGTGACTGGGGAGGAACGCCTCAGCCGGAGACGGTGATTCCCATCGACCGCGCGGTGCCGGCGATGATCTTCGTCGCCTGGTCCAGGTCGGTGGCGTTCAGGTCGGACAGCTTGGCCTGCGCGATCTGGCGGACCTGGTCCATGGTGACCGTGGCGACCTTCTTGATGTGCGGCTCGCCGGAGCCCTTCTCCACGCCCGCGGCCTTGAGCAGCAGACGCGCCGCCGGCGGGGTCTTGAGCGCGAAGGTGAACGAGCGGTCCTCGAACACGGAGATCTCGACCGGCACGATGTCGCCGCGCTGGGACTCGGTCGCGGCGTTGTAGGCCTTGCAGAACTCCATGATGTTCACGCCGTGCTGGCCCAGCGCGGGCCCGACCGGCGGGGCCGGGGTGGCCAGCCCGGCCTTGATCTGCAGCTTGATGATCGCGGAGAGCTTCCGCTTCTTGGGGGGCATCGCTTTTCCCTAGTCAGTCCGTGGTTGTGCACCGCGGCCATGGCGACCGCGGGGGGATCAGATCTTCGAGACCTGGCTGAAGGCCAGCTCGACGGGCGTCTCGCGGCCGAAGATGGACACCAGGACCTTGAGCTTCTGGGCGTCCACGTTGACCTCGTTGATGGTCGCCGGCAGCGTGGCGAACGGCCCGTCCATCACCGTCACCGACTCCCCGACCTCGAAGTCGACCTCGATGGTCGGCCGGCCCGACGCGGCCGAGGCGTCGGCCTTGCCGCCGGCCGCGGTGGCCTGCTTGGGCTCCACCCGCGGCAGCAGGAACTTGATGACGTCGTCGTGGGTCAGCGGCGAGGGCTTGGAGGTGGCACCGACGAAACCGGTCACCCCGGGGGTGTTGCGGACCGCGCCCCAGGACTGGTCGTTGAGCTCCATCCGGACCAGGATGTAGCCGGGCAGCACCTTGCGCTGCACCTGCTTGCGCTGCCCGTTCTTGATCTCGGTGACCTCTTCGGTGGGCACCTCGACCTGGAAGATGTAGTCCTCCACGTCCAGGGTCTGCACCCGGGTCTCCAGGTTGGTCTTGACCTTGTTCTCGTAGCCGGCGTAGGAGTGCACGACGTACCAGTCGCCGGGGGCCCGGCGCAGCGCCTGGCGCATCTCCTCAACCGGGTCGACGTCGACCTCGGGCTCGTCGACGGCCTCCGCGGCCTCGGCGGCGGGCTCGGCGGCGGCGGTGTCGACGGCGTCGGTGGTGTCGTCGGCTCCGTCGTCCACGGCCTCGTCGGCCGGGTCTTCAGCGGGGTCGTCGACGGCGTCCTCGACGTCGGCGTCGGCGGTCTCACCGGCGGGCGCGGACTCCTCGGTGGCGTCCTCGTCCTGCGTGGTGGCATCGACCTCGTCGACGTCGGTCGGCCCTGGGCCGCCGTCCTGGGAGCTCACGGTGTCTCGCTTCCTTCAACTCTGGGTGATGGCCGGTCAGGTGCCGAACAGGAACAGCACACCCTGGGCGAACACGAGGTCCAGCAGCCACACGAGCGCGACCATGAACGACACGAAGACCAGCACGACGATGGTGTAGGTGATCAGGTTGCGCCGCGACGGCCAGATGACCTTGCGGAGCTCGGCGACCACCTCGCGCAGGAACCGCACCAGCCGGCTGGGCAGCGAGGCCTTCGCCTGCCGCCCGTCGCGGACCGCGGTCGTCCTGCCCTTGGCACCCTCGGGCACCGGAGCGGAACGGCGACCCCGACGGTCGGCGGCCGTGGACGGGCGTTCCCGCCTGTCCCCGTCCTCCTCGCGTTCTTCAGCCACGCATCCTCCAGCTCGCTACCCGACAGTCGGTACGGACATGCCACCAGTGGCAGGGGTGACAGGACTTGAACCTGCAACCTGCGGTTTTGGAGACCGCTGCTCTGCCAGTTGAGCTACACCCCTAGACCAGCCCCGCCGCGGGCCGTCGGTCCGCGGGTGGGGCGGGCGCATCGCGCCGCGACGCACCCAGCGGATCGAGTGTACGTCACCGCCCTCGGCGCCCCACAACCGCACACCCCGCGGCCGTCCGGCCGGGGCCGGGCGGGCGGTCAGCCGGGCAGGACGACTTCGGCGGTGGCCCGGCCGAGCACGGTGCGGCCGTCGAACTTCGCGGTGATCGCGACGGTGGCGGTGCGACCGCCCCCGGCGTCCTCGGCGACCGCGGAGACGGTGCCGGAGAGCTCGACGGTGGCGCCCCGCTCGTCGTCGGGCACCACGACCGGGCGGGTGAACCGCACGCCCAGCCCGCGCACCGCGGCCGGTCCGCCGGCCCAGGCGCTGACGTAGCGGCCGGCCAGCGCCATGGTGAGCATCCCGTGCGCGATGACGCCGGGCAGCCCGACCTCGCCGGCGACCCGGTCGCTCCAGTGGATCGGGTTCAGGTCGCCGGACGCGCCGGCGTAGCGGACCAGGTCGGCCCGGGTGACCCGGACCTCGGTGCCCGGCAGCGGGTCGCCCTTCGCCGTGCCCGGACCCGCCGGCGCTGCGGCGTCGACCGATGGGTTCGCCGGCTCGCTCACGCGTCCTCCGCCCGGGTGACCAGGACCGCCTTGCAGGTGGCCACGGCACCACCGGTGGCGTCGGCGACCTCGCAGCGCAGGGTCAGCAGGTGGCTGCCGGCCCGGGTGCGCAGGTCCTCGACGTGGATCGTGGTGGCCAGCTCGTCACCGGCGCAGACCGGGCGGTGCAGCTCGATCGACTGCTCGGCGTGCACCATCCGGGCGTAGTCCCAGCCGACCTCGGGGTCGCGCAGGAACGACTCGATCGCCGGTAGCACGAACGCGATGGTGAACGTCGGCGGGGCGACGACGTCGGGGTGCCCGGCCGCGCGCGCCGCGTCCGGGTCGGCGCACACGGAATCGCCCTCGCCGATGGCGAGGGCGAATTCGCGGATCTTCTCCCGGCCGACCAGGTACGGAGCGGTCGGCGGCAGCGTCCGGCCGACCAGTGAGCGGTCGACCACCCTCAGCGGGTCTCGCGGTGCTCGCGGTGCACGCCGCAGTTCGGGCAGAACTTCTTGACCGCGAGCCGGTCGGGGTCGTTGCGCCGGTTCTTCTTGGTGATGTAGTTGCGGTGCTTGCACTGCTCGCACGCCAGCGTGATCTTCGGCCGGACGTCCGTGGCCTTACCCATCGCGGGTGCCTCCTGTAGCGGCTTTCGAGTGGAGCGGGTCGGTCTGGTAGCGGTGGCCGGACTTGAACCGGCGACACAGCGATTATGAGCCGCTTGCTCTACCAGCTGAGCTACACCGCTGCGCGAGGCGGTCCCGATTGCCTCGCTGGAGCCCCTTTACGGAATCGAACCGTAGACCTTCTCCTTACCATGGAGACGCTCTGCCGACTGAGCTAAAGGGGCGGCCGGCCGCGCGGTCGGTCACTCCCGAGCGGCGTGGACGATGCTACACAACGTCAGCCGCGGCCCGCACGCGGGTAGGGCAGCAGCGCCATCTCGCGGGCGTTGCGGATCGCCACGGCGACCTGCCGCTGCTGCTGCGGGGTCAGCCCGGTGACCCGGCGGGCCCGGATCTTGCCCCGGTCGGAGATGAACTGGCGCAGCAGCGTGACGTCCTTCCAGTCCACCTCGGTGATCCGCTTCGCGTGCAGCGGGTTGATCTTCTTGCGGGGCGCCCGCACGGGCTTGCCGGCCGCGGCCATGGCTGGTTCCTCTCGGAGAATGAGCACGATCGTCGACCCGGGAACGCACGCACGGGGGCGCGCCGGACGTCACCGGGTAGGACACCACCGTAACGCCGAGGCGCGGCGGGCGAGCAGGCGGCGCCCGCAGACCCTTACCGGAAGGTGCCCGGCGGCCCCGTCGGCCTTACCCGCCGGGCCTCACCGGCCGCTCCCCGCCGGGCCGCCGACGTGGTCGTCCGATGCCGGGAGGGGGGCCTCAGCACGACTGTGGTCGGCATGTACATCGACGTCGCACTCGCGTCCGTGGAATCCGAGCACCACCGGCGGGCCCTGCTGGCCCAGGCCGAGCAGCACCGCCTGGCCACGACCGCCCGGGCGGGCCGGCGGGCCCGCCGGGCGGCCGGCCGGGTGGCGCCCCGGCTGGCCGAGACCGTTCCGGCGCGCGGTCGCGCGCCGGCGCCCCCCGGGCCCGCGCGGGTCGCCGTCGGTGTCGGCGGGGGCAAAGTGGACGCGGACTGTCGGTAGTGCGTGTCACGATGGTCGACGTGGCGCGGTTGGGGGTCGGGATCGAGCTGGTCGGCCGGCACACCGAGGTGAAGGGGCTGACCGCGGCGCTGGACCGGGCCGCGGCCGGACGCCCGACCGGGGTGCTGCTGTCCGGCGAGGCCGGCGTGGGCAAGTCCCGGCTGGTGGCCGAGGCCGCCGAACGGGCCACCGCGGCCGGGTTCACCGTGCTGGTCGGGCGTTGCCTGGACACCGGTGACTCCGCGCTGCCCTACCTGCCGTTCACCGAGATCGTCGGCTCCCTCGCGGCCACCCGTCCCGAACTGGTCGCCGAGCACGTCGCGCTGCGCCACCTGCTGCCCGGCTACCGCGAGGACGCCCGGTCGCCATCGGCCGTGCCGCGCGAGGACCGCGCCCTGGGCCAGCTCCAGGTGTTCGACGCGGTGCTCTCCGCGCTGGCGGACCTGACCGCGACCGCCCCGGCCCTGGTCGTGGTGGAGGACCTGCACTGGGCCGACCGGTCCAGCCGCGACCTGCTGGTGTTCCTGCTCTCCCGGCTCACCGGGCAGCGGCTGGTGGTGCTGGCCAGCTACCGCGCCGACGACGTGCACCGCCGCCACCCGCTGCGCCCGGTGCTGTCCGAACTGGTCCGGCTGCCCGCCGTGGAGCGCGTCGAGGTGGCGCCGCTCGGCCCGGCCGAGGCCGTCGAGCTGGTCCGGCTGCTGGCCGCCGGCACGCTGTCCGAGCCGATGATCCGCAGCGCGGCCCGGCGCAGCGAGGGCAACGCGTTCTTCGCCGAGGAGCTGGTCTCGGCCTCCTCCGACGGCATGCCGCACGGCCTGGCCGAGGTGCTGGTGGCCCGGGTGGAGGGACTGCCGCCGGCCACCCAGCGGGTGCTGCGGATCGCCGCGGTGGCCGGTCGCCGGGTGCGCCACGACCAGCTGGCCGCGGTGGCCGGGCTGGACGTCGACGAGCTGGAGCAGTCGCTGCGCGACGCGGCCACCCACCACGTCCTGGTCGCCGAGGAGAGCCCCCCCACCGGCGGCGACACCTACGTCTTCCGGCACGAGCTGCTGCGCGAGGCGATCTACCAGGAGCTGCTGCCCGGGGAGCGCAGTCGGCTGCACGCCGCCTACGCCGCCCTGCTGGCCGACGCGCCGGCCGCCGGCGGGCGGGCCGCCGAGCTCGCCCACCACGCCATGGCCGGCCACGACCTGCCGCTGGCGCTGGCCGCGTCGGTGCGGGCGGCCCGCGAGGCCAACGAGCGCGAGGCGCCCGCGGAGATGCTGCAGCACGCCGAGCGGGCCATCGAGCTGTGGACCGCGGTGCCCGACGCCGAACGGGTCGCCGGGGTCGACGAGGGCACGCTGACCCGGTGGGCGGCCTGGGGGGCCAGCGCCACCGGCGACCCGGACCGCGGCATCGCGCTGGGCCGCCGGGCCCTGGAGCTGGCCGAGGAGCGCGGCGACCCGTGCCTGACCTCCTCCATCGCCCGCCGCTACGCGCTGCGCCTGCTGGAGCTGCCCGGCCGGGAGCGGGAGGCGATGGCCGCCGCGCGGCGGTCGCTGGAGCTGGTCGCCGACGAGCCGGCCGGCGAGCACGCCGCCTGGGCGCACGCCGTGCTGGCCCGGGCGCTGCTGCGGCTCGACCGGGTGGCCGA
>DASQMQ010000278.1:0-12036 GCA_035645455.1 Pseudonocardia sp. | reverse complement strand
GGGGCCCGGCCGCGCTAGGGTCCGGGACCGTGTCCGAACCGCAGCAGCGCCCGCTCGCCCTGGTCACCGGGGCGTCCCGGGGGATCGGGGCGGCCGTGGCCGCCGCCCTCGCCGACCACTACGACCTGCTGATCGGCGGCCGCGACCCGGACGCCGTGCAGGCGGTCTGCGAGCGGCTGCCGTCCGCCCGGCCGTGGCCGGTCGACCTCACCGACGACGCGGCGCTGGCCGCGGCCACCCGCGGCATCGACCGGCTCGACGTGCTGGTGCACTCCGCCGGGATCGGCCTGCTCGGCACCGTCGCCGACACCCCGGCCGACACCTGGCGGCGGCAGTTCGAGACGAACGTCGTGGCCGTCGCCGAACTGACCCGGCTGCTGCTGCCCGCGTTGCGGGCGGCCGGCGGCCGGGTCGTCCTGATCAACTCGGGGGCCGGGTTCACCGCCCGCGCCGGCTGGGCCTCCTACGCGGCCAGCAAGTTCGCCCTGCGCGCGCTGGCCGACGCGCTGCGCGCCGAGGAGGCCGAGCACGGCGTCCGGGTCACCTCGGTGCACCCGGGCCGGGTGGACACCGACATGCAGCGCGAGGTGATCGCCCAGGAGGGTGGCGAGTACCGGGCGGCGGCGTACCTGCGGCCGGAGTCGGTGGCTGCGGCGGTGCGGCACGCGGTGCGGGCCCCGGCGGACGCCGACGTCACCGAACTGGTGCTGCGCCCGGCCCGGACCTGACGCCCCCGGGGGGTCAGTCATCCGGTGGACGGCCGGTCGGTCGCCCGGGCGATGCCCCGGCCGGGGTCGGCGACCTAGCGTCGGGACATGACCAACGCACCTGATCCCACCCGGGTCTCCGACGCCGACCGCGAGCGGGTGGCCGGCGTCCTGCACGACGCCGTCGGCACCGGGCGGCTCACCCTGGCCGAGGTCGACGAGCGGCTGCGCGCGACCTACGCCGCGGTCACCCGGCACGACCTGGCCGCGGTCACCGCCGACCTGACCCCGCCCGGCCCGGCGGCGCCACGGGCGTCCGCCCGGCCGGCCCGCAGCGCCGAGCAGTGGCGCGGCTGGCTGGGCGGTGCCCTGCTGATGATCGGCATCTGGGCGCTCACCTCGCTGGCCGCCGGGCACGCGCTGTTCTTCTGGCCGGTGTTCCCGCTGGCCTTCTGGGCGCTCTCGCTGGCCGGCGGGCGCCACCCGGGCCGCGGGTGCGCGGCGCTGCCCCGGTCCTGACCGCCGGGCGCGGCGGGCCGCCCCCGCGCCGCCGTGGGCACTCCGCCGGGCGGCGCGGGTTTGGACTGGTCCGAACGGGCCATCCACCCGCATGCGGTTGCGTCGTGCGGACACCTCCCGGCCGGGCTACACCCGGCGTCGGCGCGGCAAGGGCTTCGGCTACCTCGACGAGACCGGCGCCCCGCTGACCGATCCGGCCGAGCTGGACCGGGTCGCCGCGCTGGTGATCCCGCCGGCCTGGCGGGACGTGTGGATCTGCCGCGATCCCCGCGGGCACATCCAGGCCACCGGGACCGACGCCGCCGGGCGCCGCCAGTACCGCTACCACGACCAGTGGCGGGTCAAGCGGGACGCAGCCAAGTTCGACCACGTCCTGGAGGTGGCCCGGCACCTGCCCGAGCTGCGCGAGCAGGTCGCCGCCGACCTCGCCCGGCGCGGCTACGGACGGGACCGGGTGCTGGCCGCCGCGGCCCGGCTGCTGGACATCGGCGTGTTCCGGATCGGCGGGGAGGCCTACGCCAGCCAGGACGACCCGTCCGGCGCGGCCACCTACGGGCTGGCCACCCTGCTGCGCGAGCACGTGTCGGTGCGCGGCGCCCGGATGGACTTCCAGTACCCGGCCAAGGGCAACATCGAGCGGACCCAGCGGATCGTCGACCGGGACACCGCCACGGTGCTCAAGGCGCTGCTGAAGCGCGACTCCGACGATCCGGAACTGCTCGCCTACCGCGAGGGCCGCCGGTGGCACGACGTGCGCAGCGACGACGTCAACGCCTACCTCAAGGAGCACAGCCACGGCTGCGAGATCAGCGCGAAGGACTTCCGCACCTGGCACGCCACCGTGCTCGCGGCGGTCGCGCTGGCCGGCGCTCCGGCGCCGTCGCAGACCGGGCGGCGCAAGGCCGTCGTCGCGGCCATGAAGCAGGTGTCGCAGTACCTGGGCAACACCCCGACCGTCGCCCGGGCGTCCTACGTCGACCCGCGCGTGATCGACCTCTACAACTCCGGCACGGTCCTGGAGCTGCCACCGGCCGACGGCGACCCGCTCGCCGCCCACGGCGCCCGCTCGCAGGCCGAGAAGGCGCTGCTGGAGCTGCTCGGTGACTGAGCACGGTCAGCCGGCCCGGGCCAGCTCCTCGCGGGCCAGCACGGCGCCGAACCCGAGCAGGGCGGTGCCGGCGAGTTGCGGGTGACGACGGCGAAGTCCGGCCCGGCACCACGACCAGCACCAACGCCACGAACTGGCCGTGGCCTGCCAGGTCCTCCGGGTGACCCTACGGTGGACGGGCGCGCTAGACGACCACGTTCACCAGGCGCCCGGGGACCACGATCAGCTTGCGCGGCTCGCGCCCGGCCAGCGCCGCCACGACCTTCTCGTCGGCCAGCGCGGCCGCCTGCACCTGCTCGGCCGCGGCGTCGGCGGGCACCGTGACCCGGGACCGGACCTTGCCGTTGACCTGGATCGGGTACTCGACGGTCTCGGCCACCAGGTAGCGCTCGTCGGCCACCGGGAACGGTCCGTGCGCCAGCGAGCCGGAGTGGCCCAGCAGCGCCCACAGCTCCTCGGCGATGTGCGGGGTGAGCGGGGCCATCATCAGCACCAGCGGCTCGGCCACCGCGCGCGGGATCCCGGTCACGGCGTAGGTCTTGACCAGGTGGTTGTTCAGCTCGATCAGCTTCGCCGCGGCCGTGTTGTGGTGCAGTACCGCGTAGTCCGCGTGCACCCCGGCGATGGCCCGGTGCAGGACCCGCAGCGTGTCCGGGTCGGGCTCGGCCTCGGTGACCCGGCACTCGCCGGTGGTCTCGTCGACCAGGTTGCGCCAGACCCGCTGCAGGAACCGCTGCGCCCCCACCACGTCGCGGGTCGACCACGGCCGGGAGACCTCCATCGGACCGGTGGACATCTCGTACAGCCGGAAGGTGTCCGCGCCGTAGCGCTCGCACATCTCGTCGGGGGTCACCACGTTGCGCAGCGACTTGCCCATCTTCCCGTACTGGCGGCGGACGGGCTCACCGTTCCACGTGAAACCACCGTCGACGCCGTTCTCGCCGGGAACCTCCACGACCTCCTCGGCGGGCACGTAGGCGCCACGCGCGTCGGTGTAGGCGAAGGCCTGGATGTAGCCCTGGTTGAACAGCCGCCGGAACGGCTCCTCGGAGCTGACGTGGCCCAGGTCGAACAGCACCTTGTGCCAGAACCGGGCGTACAGCAGGTGCAGCACCGCGTGCTCGACCCCGCCCACGTACAGGTCGACCCCGCCGGGGTCGTCGGGCCGGGCCGGGTCCGGGCCCAGCCAGTACCGCTCCACCTCGGGATCGACGAACCGCTCGGCGTTGGCCGGGTCCAGGTAGCGCAGGTAGTACCAGCACGAGCCGGCCCACTGCGGCATGGTGTTGGTCTCGCGGCGGTAGGAGCGCGGGCCGTCGCCCAGGTCCAGCTCGACGGCCACCCAGTCCTCGGCGCGCGACAGCGGCGGCTCCGGCTCGGAGTCCGCGGCGTCCGGGGCGAACGTGCTCGGGGCGTAGTCGTCGATCTCCGGCAGCACCACCGGCAGCTGGTCGTCGGGCAGCGGTACCGGCAGGCCCTGGTCGTCCCAGACGACCGGGAACGGCTCGCCCCAGTACCGCTGCCGGGAGAACAGCCAGTCCCGCAGCTTGTACTGCACGACCGGGTCGCCCGCGCCGCGCGCGGCCAGCCAGTCGGTGATCGCGGCCTTGGCCTCGGTGACGCCCAGCCCGTCCAGGCTGATCTCGTCGTTGGCCGAGTTGATCGCCGGTCCGTCCCCGGTGAACGCCTCGCCGTCGAAGCCGTCGGTGGGCTGCACGGTGCGCACGATCGGCAGCCCGAAGACCCGGGCGAAGTCCCAGTCGCGCTGGTCCTGGCCGGGTACGGCCATGATCGCGCCGGTGACGTAGCCCATCAGCACGTAGTCGGCGACGAACACCGGGATGCGCTCGCCGTTGACCGGGTTGGTGGCGTGCGCGCCGGTGAAGACGCCGGTCTTGACCCGGTTCTCCTGGCGGTCCAGCTCGGACTTGCGGGCCGCGGCGGCGCGGTAGTCCGCGACGGCGTGCCGCGGATCGGCGGCCCCGCCGGTCCAGCGCTCGTCGGTGCCCGCCGGCCAGGCGGCCGGGGCGATGGCGTCGACCAGCGGGTGCTCCGGGGCCAGCACCATGTAGGTGGCGCCGAACAGGGTGTCCGGTCTGGTGGTGAACACCTCGATGGCGGGTCCGTCGGGGGCGTCGACCGGGAAGCGGACCCGGGCGCCCTGCGAGCGGCCGATCCAGTTGCGCTGCATCGCCTTGACCGAGTCCGGCCAGTCCAGCCGGTCCAGGTCGGCGACCAGGCGGTCGGCGTAGGCGGTGCTCCGCATCTTCCACTGCTTGAGGTTGCGGCGGAACACCGGGAAGTTGCCGCGCTCGCTGCGCCCGTCCGCGGTGACCTCCTCGTTGGCCAGCACCGTGCCCAGCCCGGGGCACCAGTTCACCGGCGCCTCGGAGATGTAGGCCAGCCGGAACCCGTCGACGACGACGCGGCGCTCGACCCCGGTCAGCTCGGCCCAGGACCGGCCGCCGGGCACCGGGCGGGTGCCGGCGGCGAACTCGGCCTCCAGCTCGGCGATCGGCCGGGCGGTCGCCGCGGCCTCGTCGTACCACGAGTTGTAGATCTTCAGGAAGATCCACTGGGTCCACCGGTAGAACTCGACGTCGGTGGTGGCGACCGAGCGGCGGTCGTCGTGGGCCAGGCCCAGCTGGCGCAGCTGCGCGCGGTAGCGCGCGATGTTCTCGTCGGTGGTCCTGCGCGGGTGCGTGCCGGTCTGCACGGCGTACTGCTCGGCCGGCAGCCCGAAGGCGTCGAAGCCCATCGCGTGCAGCACCGGCCGGCCGGTCATCCGCAGGTAGCGGCCCAGCACGTCGGTGCCGATGAAGCCCAGCGGGTGGCCGACGTGCAGCCCCGATCCCGACGGGTACGGGAACATGTCCAGCAGGTAGACCTTCGGCCCGTCGGCGGGCGCGTGGCCCGGCCCGGCCAGCGGGCCCGACGGGTTCGGCACGTGGAAGGTGCCCTCGGCCGCCCACCGGTCCTGCCAGCTGCGCTCGATGCGCCCGGCCAGTGCGGCGCCGTAGCGGAACGGCGGTGTGTCGGTGTCCGACGGCGCGGACGCCGTGCTGGACGCCGTGGTGGACGCGGTCGTGTCCGTGCTCATGATCCCGCTCCAGGGAGTTCGTGGTCGGCCCGGAAAACCAGAAGACCCCTCCCCGCCGCAGGGCGTGAGGGGTCGGCCGCGCCGGGAGAGCTCAGTGCGGCGCGGCCTCGGCAAGAAGTCGACGGGCCACGTGCCCAGGGTAGCGCCGCCCGGCGTTCGACGACGACCGGGTTCGCCTACCCTGGGGGGCGTGCCGATCTCCGTCCGCCTGGTCGTGGGTGTCCTGGAACTGCTGGCCGGCGTCGGGCTGCTCGGGGTGGCCGCGCTGGGCGCCCGCTCCCGGCTGCCCCGCAACCGCTGGGCCGGCGTGCGGACCGCCGCGACCCTGCGCACGGACGAGACGTTCGCGTTGGCCAACCGGGTGGCCGCGCTGCCGGTCGGGGCGGCCGGCGCGGTGGCCGCGGCCGGCGGGGCGGCGCTGCTGGCCGGCGCCGACGGGCCGCTGGCCTGGGTGGTGCTGGCGATCAGCGCGGTCGGCACCCTGGTGCTGGCCGGGGTCGGCGGGGTGGCCGGCGACCGGGCCGCGGCCGCGGTCCCGCGCGGGCCCGCGCAGCCCACCGGGTGCGCCGGTGAGTGCGCCGGGTGCGAGCTGGTGGCCGGCTGCCGACCGGCCGCCGCGCCCGTGGACGCCGCGGCCGACCAGGCCTGACGCTCAGCGGCCCGGCTTCACCAGCCCCAGGTGCCCGGCTCGCCCTTGAACGGGCCGACCACGTCGTCGGTCACCCAGCCGCCGTAGAAGCCGCCCGGCTGCGGGCGCACCAGCTCCCCGTCGAGGGTGATCTCGTCGAACGGCCCGCCGTAGACGGCGACCCGGTCGAGCAGCTCCGGGTACCGCTCGTCGGGCCGCGGGTACCACCAGCCCACCGCGGTGAGCGTGGGGGCGCCGGGCACCACCAGGTCGACGTAGCGCGCCACGCCCTTCCACTCGCAGACCGTGGTCCGCCCGCCCGGGCGCAGGTACTCGCCGAACGCGGTCCGGGCCAGGTAGAACGTCGGCGGGTGGCTGGTCTCCAGCACCCGCACCAGGTCGGTGGTGTCGGCCACCACGACCCCGCCGTAGCGCAGGACGGCGCGGCGGTGGTCGGGCTCGGCGCGCGGCGGGCGCGGGTAGTCCCAGACGGACTCCTGGCCGGGGCCGGGACGGTCGGGGGTGGGTCTCAGCACCCGCCCATCGTCACCCGGGACGCCGCCGCCCGCGCGCCGGTCGCTCAGTTCTGCCGCACGTCGGCGGGATAGGTGGCCAGCAGCGACAGCGGGATCCCCTGGCGGCGCAGCACGTGACCCCACAGGCCGGCGTCGCGGCGGGTGAACACGTCGTCGGGCAGGGCCGGCACCACGATCCAGTCGCCGCGCCGGACCTCCCCGGCCAGCTGGCCGGAGTCCCAGCCGGAGTAGCCGGCGAACACCCGCAGCCCGCGCAGCACCGGCGCCAGCGGGCCGGGATCGCGGTCCAGGTCGACCAGCGCGACCGGACCGCGCACCGCGACCAGCCCGTCCACCACGGACGGGTCGTGGCCGGTGCGCACCGCGGCCAGGCACAGCGCCGTCTCGCTCTCCACCGGCCCGCCGACGAACACCGCGGGCGGCGACGAGGACAGCGGCGCCCAGGCGGGCAGCACGTCCCGCACGGTGACCTCGCTCGGCCGGTTCAGCACGACCCCGAGGCTGCCCTGGGCGCGGTGCTCGATCAGGTAGACGACGGTCCGCCGGAAGTTGGGGTCGCGCAGGCCCGGGGCGGCCACCAGCAGGCAGCCCGCGGCCACCTCGGCACCGGGATCGGGCGCAGTACCGGAGCGGTCGTCCACCACGCGGTCCATCGTCGCATCCGGTCCGCCGCGTAGCCTGCGCCCCGTGCCGACTTCGGGATCATCGACCCCCGGCGCGGCGGCCGGCACCGCCCGTGTCGCCGCCGATCCCGCCGGGGCACCGGTCGCGCGCGGCGCCACCGCCGAGCCGCAGCGCCTGGGCGCCGCCCGCCTGCTGCGGTTGCCCGGCTACCGGCGGCTGTTGGCGGTGCGGTTCCCGGCCCAGTTCTCCGACGGCATGTTCCAGGCCGCGCTGGGCGGGGCGGTGCTGTTCAACCCCGAGCGGCAGGCCGACCCGGTGGCCGTGGCGGCCGGGCTGGCCGTGCTGCTGCTGCCGTACTCGATCATCGGGCCGTTCGCCGGGGCGCTGCTGGACCGCTGGGAGCGCCGCCGGGTGCTCGCCGGGGCGAGCGCCCTGCGCGTGCTGCTGACCGTCGTCGTCGCCGTCACCGTGGCGTCCGGGAACGCCGGGGCGCCGCTCTACCTGGGCGCACTGGCCGTGGCCGGGTTGAGCCGGTTCGTCGGGGCCGGGCTGTCGGTGGGCCTGCCGCACCTGGTGCCGCGGGAGAACCTGGTGGAGGCCAACACCTTCGCCGTGACAGCCGGGGCGGCGGTCGCCGCGTCCGGTGGGGCGGTGGCGATCGGGCTGCGCGCGCTGGTCGGCGCGGACGACGCCGGATCGGCGGTGGTCACGCTGGTCTCGCTGCTCGGCGGGGTGGTGGCGGCGGTGGTGGCGCTGGGCTTCCGGCCCGGGTCACTGGGCCCGGACCGGGCGGTGGCCCAGGCGCACGGGGCGCTGCTGACCGCCCTGCGCGGGCTCGTCGACGGCGCCAGGGCCACCATCGCGACACCGTCGGTGACCGCGTCCTTCCTCGCCCTGGCCGCGCACCGGCTGGCCTTCGGGGTGAACACGCTGCTGATCCTGCTGCTGTTCCGGTACAGCTTCCAGGCCAGCGGGCCGCTGCGGGCCGGGCTGGCCGGCATCGGCCAGGTGGTCATCGCGGCGGCGGCAGGGCTGGGCGCCGCGGCGCTGGTCACCCCGTGGGCGGTGCGGCGCTGGGGGCGGGCCCGGACGGTCCGCCGGGCGCTGCTCGTCGCGGCCGCCGCGCAACTGGCGCTGGCCGTGCTGCTCGGCCTGGTCACCGTGGTCGCGGTGGCGTTCGTGATCGGCCTGGCCGGCCAGGTGGTCAAGCTGTGCACGGACGCGGCCGTGCAGGGCGAGGCCGGCGACGGCGTGCTGGGCCGGGTGTTCGCCGTCTACGACATCGTGTTCAACGTCGGCTTCGTCGGCGCGGTCGCGGCCACCGCGGCGCTCAGCCCGCCGGACGGCCGGGCCCCCGGCCTGATCGCCGCCGGCGCCGGGCTCTACCTGGTCGGCCTGGCCGCCCACGACCTCGTCCTGCGACGCCACCGGGGTCGTGCGTGACGAGCACTGCTCGGGCAGTGTCTCGCACGGTTGCTCACGCCCGACCCAGGTTGTCGGCGGCCCAGCTGCGCAGCTCGGCCTCGGCCTGCTCGGGGGTCAGCGGGCCGCGTTCCATCCGGACCGCCAGCAGGTGCTGGTACGCCTTGCCGACCGCGGGCCCCGGCGGGAGGTCGAGCAGCCGCATGATGGCGTTGCCGTCCAGGTCGGGGCGGATGGCGTCGAGCTCCTCGCGCTGGCGCAGCTCGACGATCCGCGCCTCCAGCGAGTCGTAGCTGCGCTGCAGCGCCGCCGCCCGGCGGCGGTTGCGGGTGGTGCAGTCCGAGCGGACCAGCCGGTGCAGCCGGTCCAGCAGCGGCCCGGCGTCGGTGACGTAGCGGCGCACCGCCGAGTCGGTCCACTCGCCGCTGGAGTAGCCGTGGAACCGCAGGTGCAGGAACACCAGCTGGGCGACCTCGTCCACCACCGCCTTCGGGTAGCGCAGCTCGCGCAGCCGCCGGCGCACCATCTTCGCCCCGACCACCTCGTGGTGGTGGAAGCTGACCCGCCCGTCGGGCTCCTTGCGGCGGGTGTCGGGCTTGCCCACGTCGTGCAGCAGCGCGGCCAGCCGCAGCACCAGGTCCGGCCCGTCGGTCTCGCGGCCGACGGCCTGCTCCAGCACCACCAGCGAGTGCGTGTAGACGTCCTTGTGCTGCATGTGCTCGTCGATGGCCAGCCGCATGGCCGGCACCTCGGGCAGCACGTGCTCGGCCAGCCCGGTGTCGACCATCAGCTCGATCCCGCGCCGCGGGTGCAGCCCGAGCACCAGCTTGGACAGCTCGACCTGCACCCGCTCGCGGGTGATCCGGGTCAGCTGGCCGGCCATCGCGGTCATCGCCTCGACCACCCGGGGGGCCGGCTCGAAGCCCAGCTGGGCGACGAACCGGGCGGCCCGCAGCATCCGCAGCGGGTCGTCGGAGAACGACTGCTCGGGGGTGGCCGGGGTGTCCAGGGTGCCGGTGGCCAGCGCGGCCAGCCCGCCGTGCGGGTCGACGAACCGGCGCGGCCGCGCGGTCAGCTCGACCGCCATCGCGTTGACCGTGAAGTCCCGGCGCACCAGGTCGTCGTCGATCGAGTCGCCGAAGGCGACCTCGGGGTTACGGCTCACCCCGTCGTAGGCGTCGGCCCGGAACGTGGTGATCTCCACGGTGGCCCCGCGCCGGCGGGCGCCCACGGTGCCGAACGCGATCCCGGTGTCCCACACCGCCTCGGCCCAGCCCGACAGCAGGGCCTGCACCGCCGCCGGGCGGGCGTCGGTGGTGAAGTCCAGGTCCGGTGACTCGCGGCCGAGAAGGGCATCGCGCACGCTGCCGCCCACCAGGTAGAGGCGGTGTCCGGCCGCGGCGAACCGGTCGGCCAGCTCGTCGGCGACCGGGCCGACCCGCACCATCTCCACGACCGCATTCTCCTGGGCTCGGACGAGATCGGCGGCGGCGGAAAGCGCAACTGCAGGCACGACGGGCCAGTCTAGAGCGGACCGTCGGGCGCCCGACGGGGACGGGCCGCTGCCACGATCCGCGCCGATCAGGCGGGTCGGCGAGGCACATCGTTACCATCCCCACATGTCCACATCCCGCGGCCGCGCCGGCGGGCGCCGCGGGAGGCGCCCGGCCGAGCGACGCCGGCGACTGCGCACCGTGGACGAGACCTCGGCCGGTGGTCTGGTGGTCGACCACGCCGCCGGCACCGCCGCCGT
This sequence comes from Pseudonocardia sp., assembly GCA_035645455.1. Taxonomy (GTDB): domain Bacteria; phylum Actinomycetota; class Actinomycetes; order Mycobacteriales; family Pseudonocardiaceae; genus Pseudonocardia. Next base: position 1,639 of record DASQMQ010000278.1, on the reverse strand, counting down.
CATCGGCCGCCTCGACCGCCGCGGCCGGCTGCTCTGGTCGCTGCCCAAGGGCCACATCGAGGCCGGCGAGACCGCCGAGGAGGCGGCGGTGCGCGAGGTCGAGGAGGAGACCGGCATCATCGGTCGGGTGGTCGCACCACTGGGCACCATCGACTTCTGGTTCGTCGCCGAGGACCGCCGGGTGCACAAGACCGTGCACCACTTCCTGCTGCGCGCGCTCGGCGGCGAGCTGTCCGACGAGGACGTCGAGGTCTCCGAGGTGGCCTGGGTGCCACTGGGCGAGCTGGAGTCCCGGCTCGCCTACGCCGACGAGCGCCGGCTGATCCGGCGGGCCACCGAGCTGCTGGAGGAGACGGCGTGAAGTCGGTCGCGGCCCTGGTCGCGATCACCCTGTTGCTGCTGGTCGGGCCGCTCACCGGGGTGGCGCTCGCCGGCGGACCCGCCGACCGCGTGGTGCCGCGGCCCGAGGGCGGTCCGTTGCGGCTGGACCTGACCCGGATCGGGCCCCGGCTGATCACCGCGGACGGCCCGGACACCCTGACCGTGGTCGGCACCCTCACCAACACCGGCGACCGGCCGGTCGACGACCTGGTCGTGCGGGTGCAGCGGGGCGACCCGCTGGACACCGAGGGCCGGTTGCGCGACGCCCTGGACGGCGCGGCCGGCACCGACGCGGTCACCCCGCAGTTCACCCCGCTGCCCGGGGAACTGCCGCCCGGCGGGCAGCTCCCGGTCCGGCTGGACGTGCCGCTGCGCGGCGCCGCGGAGACCACCCTGGCGCTGCGCGAGACGGGTGTCTACGAGCTGCTGGTCAACGTGAACGGGGTGCCGCAGGACGGTGCCCGGGCCCGGTTGGCCGCGGTCCGGATGCTGCTGCCGGTGCTGTCGCTGCCCCCGGCGCCCGGCGCCCCGGTGATCGATCCGGACGACGCGGCGAGCACCGACCGGGCCCGCGCGACCCCGTTCTCGCTGCTCTACCCGATCACCGAGGTGCCGCGCCGGCTGTCCACCGTGCCCGGCGAGGCCACCCTGCTCACCGACGACGACCTGGCCGGCTCGCTGGCCCCGGACGGCCGGCTGGGCGGGCTGGTGTCGGCACTGGCCGACGCCGCCCCGCCCGGGTCGGCGGTGCGCCAGTCGATCTGCGTGGCGGTCGACCCCGACCTGGTGGAGACGGCCGCCGCGATGCGGGCCGGGTACTCCGTCCGGGCACCGGACGGGAGCGTCCGGCCCGGCGGCGGCGGCGCGGTCGCGGCGGCCTGGCTCGACGAGCTGTCCGCGGTGGCGGCGTCCGGGTGCGTCGTCGCGCTGCCCTACGCCGACGCCGACCTCGTCGCGCTCACCCGCGGTGGCCTCGGCGAGCTGGCCACCGGCGCGGTCACCGAGGGCCGCCGCACGCTGGCCGACCTGCTCGGCGTGGCGGCCGTGGTCGACGCCACCTGGCCCGTCGACGGCCTGCTCGACGGCCCGACCCTGGAGCGGGTGGCCGCGGCCGGCGGGCGCACCCTGGTGCTGGCCGCGGACGGCGTCGAGCAGGGGCGCACGCAGCGCAGCACCGGCGCGGTGCCGATCGTGGGCGTCCCGGGCGGGCGGACCGCCGTGCTCACCGACCCGCTGCTCACCGCGGCCGCGGCCGGCC
>DASQMQ010000277.1:0-2723 GCA_035645455.1 Pseudonocardia sp. | reverse complement strand
CTGTCCAGCCCCCGCCGGGCCGAGGTTCTGCGGCATCCGGGTCCCCTTCCCACCCCGACCGGCGCTGCGCGCGCCGCCCCGGTCGTCGGTACGCCACCACGGGTGGTGGTCCATGACGTTTGTCAGCGCGCAGGGGGGATGCCGGGCACTGACGGTGCACCGCTCGCGCCGCGCAGGATGTCCGGACACGGCGCGGTCCCGGTGATCGCGCCCGGTGAGCAGGGAGGTGGTGGGCGGGTGACCGATCCGCCGTTCGTCAGGGACCTCGCGGTGACGATAGTGATCTTCGGGGTGGCCGCGTTCGCGTGGTTCGGGTGGGCCCAGGAGGCCCCGCCGGCCCGCTGGCGGGTGGCCCTCGCCGCCGGATCGGGACTGGGCCTGCTGCTCGCCCTCGTCGGCGGCCTGCTGACCTGGCAGCACTGGGGGCCGGAGTCGGCACTGGCCACCGCGGAGGCCAGGCGCACCTTCGGCATCGTCTGCGGGATCGAGTTCGGCCTGGCCGGGCTCGGGGCGGGCCTGCTCGGCTTCGCCGGGCGGCCGCAGTGGATCGCCACCTGGATCGCGTTCGTGGTCGGCGTGCACTTCATCCCGCTGGCCTTCATCTTCGGCGACCCGGGCCTGCTGGGGCTGGCTGCTCTGATGGTGGTCGCGGCCGGGCTCAGCGTCGTCGTCCACCGGCGCACGGGCATCACGCCCAGCGCGCTCGCGGGGCCGGGCACCGGCGCCGCGCTGCTGATCTACGCCGTGCGCGCCACGGCGCTCGTCACCGTGTTCTAGCGGCCCGGGGAACGGGGCCGGAGGCGGCTCCCGACCCCGTTCCCCGGGACCGGGTCAGGAGCCGCCCTCGTCCTCGGGACGGGTCTGGGAGGTGCCCCCGAAGCCCGGAGCCAGGTCGGCCGGGTCCGGCGCGTCGGGGTCGTTGTTGGGCCCGCCCTCCGGCGGGTCGGGCTGCGGGATGCCGGCCGGGTTGGGGGCGACGCGATCGGTGCGGGTGCCCTCGGGCACGGCGTCGGTGTCGGCCACGGTGGACTCCTCTCTGCGCGGGTGGCCGACGGGTGCCCGCCGGAAGGGGCGCCAAACCGGCTGTGTCCGGGATCTTCCGCCCCGGAGGTGGCGACGTCCCGGCGCCACTGCGCCCGCCACTGCGCCCGCCGCGACGTTGTGCGGTTGCCCGCGGTCGCGCCGGCTGACCGTGCCCCCGTGGCCCGGGCTTCGACGGCGGCGGTCAGCCGGGGTGGGACGGCGCGATCACGGCCCGGTAGAGCCGGTCGTACTGCTCGGCGCGGTCGCGGTAGTGGTCGCGGTGCCCGGGCACCGGGTGCAGGGTGGGTCCGGTGGGCACCGGCGCCCGTTCGGTGTGCGGCGCGAGCACCTCCAGCGCGTGCAGGGCGGTGCCGTGCAGCGTCGCCCGCTTCATGGTCACCGGCTCCACCGGGGTGCCCAGCACGTCGGCCAGCACCTGCAGCCAGCTCGGCAGGTCCTGGGTGACCCGGCCGGAGGCCAGGATGCGCTGGGGGTTCGCCGCGGTGGTCCGCAGCTGGTCGGCGATCCGTTCGTAGGACAGGGCGACGCCCTCCATCGCCCCGCGGTACAGCTGGGCGCCGGTGGTGGCGCTGGAGGTGCCGGCGATCACGGCGCGCGCGGCGGCGGCCCAGCCGGTGGAGCGTTCGCCGGACAGGTACGGCAGGACCAGCGGCGTCGTCGGGTCGGGGGCGGCGACCATCAGCTCGTCCGGGTCGGCGTCGGCCAGCTGCACGGTGTCCTGCAGCCAGCTCAGCACCCGCCCGACGTCGTTGAGCGCGCCGCCGAGCAGTGAGCGGTGGGAATCGACCCGGTAGCACCACAACCCCGCCGGGATCTGGTCGGGGATGTCGGAGACCAGCACCCGGATCGCCCCGCTGGTGGCCGCGGACACCGCGGCCGTCGTGCCGTCGGTCGCGCCGGTGCCGAGGTTGCTGGCGAAGCCGTCGGGGATGGGGGCGAACCAGCCGGCGCCGTCGAGGGCCGGCCAGCGCGCCGCCACGGCCGCGTCGACCTCGGTCAGCGGCTGGTCCGGGTCCCGCACCTGCGACATCCGGTCGGGCTCGACCCCGGCCACGGCCAGCATCTTCGGGTCCCACTCGCCGGTGCGGCGGTCGAGCATCCCCGTCCAGGCCGCGGTGGCCGTGCCGGCCGCCGTCGTCCCGAGCAGCCGGAGGTAGGCGTACTCGCCGAGGGACATCCAGCGGTGCGCGGCGGCGAACCGGTCGGGCTCGGTCTCCCGCAGCCACCGGAACCGGGCGGGCAGGTAGCTGCTGTGCAGCCGGCACCCGGTGCGCTGCTGGACCTCGCCCTCGTCGAGCTCGCGGCGCAGCGCCTGCACCTGCGGGCCGCACCGGGAGTCGGCGTAGGTGTAGCAGGGGGTGGCGGCCGCGCCCCCGCCATCGACACCGACCAGCGACGAGGCGAACGTGTCCAGCGCGACGCCGGCGATCCGGCCCCGCAGCGGCGCCACGGCCAGGCCGGTGATGATCTCGGCGAGCTCGTCGACCACCTGGTCCGGGTCGATCTCGCTGGTGCCGTCCGCACCGGTGCGGAACGCGTGGGCGACCTTGCGCCGCCCGCCTGCCACCGGCCGGCCCGCGGCGTCGTAGACGTCGCCCCGGCTCGCGGTCGAGCCGACGTCGAGCGCCAGGACGAGCGGGTCCAGCGCCTCGTCCAACCCGACGCGGCCACCGCTTCCG
>DASQMQ010000276.1:0-7814 GCA_035645455.1 Pseudonocardia sp. | reverse complement strand
GGCCCAGCGCGAGCACCGCCAGCACTACCCCCAGCCGGGACTGGTGGAGCACGACGCCACCGAGATCTGGCGCAACGTCGGTCGCGTGGTGCCGGCCGCGCTGCGCAGCGCCGGGCTGGGCCCGGAGAACATCGTCGGGCTCGGCATCGCCAACCAGCGCGAGACCAGCGTGATCTGGAACCGGCACACCGGCGTCCCGCTGGCCCGGGCGATCACCTGGCAGGACACCCGCACCGACGGCATCGTGGCCCGGCTGGTCGAGGACGGGCACGCCCCGCTGATCAAGCAGATCTGCGGGCTGCCGCCGGCCACCTACTTCGCCGGGCCGCGGCTGCGCTGGCTGCTCGACCACGTGCCCGGGGCGCGGCCGGGCGCGGAGGCCGGCGACGTGCTGTTCGGGACCATGGAGACCTGGCTGATCTGGTGGTTGACCGGCGGGCCGAGCGGTGGCCGGCACGTCACCGACGTGACCAACGCCAGCCGCACCATGCTGATGGACGTGGCCACCCTGGAGTGGTCGCCGAAGCTGCTCGACGTGCTGGGCGTGCCCGAGCGGATGCTGCCGGAGATCCGGCCGAACGCCGAGGTGTACGGCAGCTGCACCGCGGTGCTGCCCGGGGTGCCGGTGGCCGGCGCGCTCGGCGACCAGCAGGCCGCGCTGGTCGGGCAGGCCTGCTTCGCCCCGGGGGAGGTCAAGTGCACCTACGGCACGGGGGCGTTCCTGCTGATGAACACCGGCTCGCGGCTCGCCGACTCGGCGCACGGGCTGATCCCCACCGTGGGCTACCTGTTCGGCCAGCGGCCGGTGTACGCGCTGGAGGGCGCCATCGCGATGACCGGCTCGCTGGTCCAGTGGTTCCGCGACTCGCTGGGCATGATCGCCACCGCGGCCCAGATCGAGACGCTGGCCACCAGCGTGCCGGACAACGGCGGCTGCTACATCGTGCCGGCGTTCTCCGGGCTGTACTCGCCGCGCTGGCACCCCGAGGCCCGCGGGGTGATGGTCGGGCTGACCTCGTTCATCAACCGCGGGCACCTGGCCCGCGCGGTGCTGGAGGCGACCGGCTGGCAGACCCACGAGGTGGTGGACGCGATGAACGCCGAGTCCGGGGTCCCGGTCACCCGGCTCAAGGTCGACGGCGGGATGACCGCCAACCACCTGCTGATGCAGTTCGTCGCCGATGTGCTGGACGTGCCGGTGGAGCGCCCGCTGGGGTCGGAGGCGGTGTCGCTGGGCGCGGCCTACGCCGCCGGTCTGGCCGTCGGGCACTGGTCGGACCTGGAGGTGCTGCGGTCGAACTGGCGCCGGGCGGCGGCCTGGGAGCCGGCGATGGACCCGGCGCTGCGCGAGCGCGAGCGGGAGAACTGGGGCCGCGCGGTCAACCGCAGCTACGGCTGGGTCCAGAAGCCCTCCGCCGACTGAGACCCCGTCGTGTGACGACCGCCACACGCCGATGGATGTGCGGCCTCGCGATCGCCCACCTTCTCGAGCCCCACGACGAGGAGACCGCACATGACCACCCCTGGATGGATCGACATCTCCGCCTTCGCCGACCCCGACGGCAACCCCGTCGGCCTGCAGAGCGCCTGATCCGGTGGAGGAGATCACGATGACCGGGACGACCGGCGCACCGTCCGCGACCGAGACCTGGGCCCTGGTCCACGCCGAGCGCGCGGCATTGGCCGCCGACCTCGCGGGGCTGACCGACGAGCAGTGGGCCACGACGTCGCTGTGCACCGAGCTGACGGTCCGTGAGGTGCTCGCGCACCTCACGGCCGGCGCGACGCTGTCGTTCCCGCGCTGGTTCGCCGGGGTGCTGCGGCACCGGTTCGACTTCGACGCCCAGGTCCTGATGCGCCTGCGCGAGCAGTTGGGCGACTCGCCGGCGGAGACCGTGGCCCGCTTCCGGGCCGCGATCCACCGCTGCACGACGCCGCTGGGCCGTCGTGGCTCACCGGTGGGCGCGCTGGCGGAGACGGTGGTGCACGCCGAGGACATCCGCCGGCCGCTGGGCCTGCGCCGGGACCACCCGGCCGGGGTCCTGGTCCCGGTGGCCGGGAACTTCGCCTCGACCGACCTCGTCGTGCTGGCGAAGGGCCGCATCGGCGGGCTGCGGCTGACCGCGACCGACACGCCGTTCAGCACCGGGGAGGGACTGCCCGTGGTCGGGCCGACCATCGCGCTGATCATGGCCATGACCGGCCGGGGCTCCTTCTGCGACGAGCTGACCGGCGAGGGGGTGGCGGTGCTGCGCCAGCGCTGCTGACCGCCTGCTGCGGCAGGGGGTGCTGCGCCGGCGCTGCTGACCGCCTGCTGCGGCAGGATCGGCGGCATGGGGCAGACCTCGGCCGACGCGACCGACCTCCGCCAGGCTGTGGCGGGTGATGACGAGGCGTTCGCCCGGCTCGTCGGCCCGCTGCGCGCGGAACTGCACGCGCACTGCTACCGCATGCTCGGGTCGGTGCACGACGCCGACGACGCCCTGCAGGACGCGCTCGTGCGGGCGTGGCGCGGCCTCGGGCGGTTCGAGGGGCGCAGCTCGCTGCGGTCCTGGCTGTACTCGGTGACCACGCACAGCTGCCTCGACGCCGCTCGCGGCCGCAGTCGGCGGGCGCTGCCGATGGACCTCGGTCCGGCCAGCGAGCGGGTCGTGCTCGATGCTGCCCAGCGGACCGACATCGCGTGGCTCGGCCCGCACCCCGACGAGCGGTACGAGCAGCGCGAGGCCGTGGAGCTGGCGTTCCTCGCGGCGCTGCAGCGCCTGCCCGGCAACCAGCGCGCCGCGCTGCTGCTGTTCGACGTGCTCGGCTACTCGGTGGCCGAGGTCGCCGAGCTGCTGGACACGACCCCGGCCGCGGCCGCCAGTGCCCTGCAGCGCGCCCGGAGCACGATGGGGGGCGCCGCGCCCGCCCCCCGCGCGCCCGATCCGGACCAGCTCAGCGTCGTCGCGTCCTTCGGGGCGGCCATGGAGCGTGGCGACGTCGACGCCCTCGTCGCTCTGCTCGCCGCAGACGTCACGTGGTCGATGCCGCCGCTGGCGCAGTGGTACCGGGGGCGGGAGAGCGTCGCCGGGTTCGCCCGGGCCGTCCCGCTGGGAGGTGGCTGCGGCGCCTGGCGCTCCCGTCCCACCACCGCGAACCACCGCCCTGCGCTCGCCTTCTACCGGGACGAGGGCGATGGCGGGTTCACCGCGTGGTCGATCACCCTGTTCGAGGTGCGCGAGGGGGAGATCGCGGAGATCACCACGTTCATCGGGGCGGAGCACTTCGCCGCGTTCGGGCTGCCCGCCGCGGTCTAACCGCGATCCGTCGAGGTGGGGCCGTCGCGCAGGGCTGCCTCCAGCTCGGTGACGCCGGCCACGACCAGGGCGGCGCCGGCGAGCTCGCCGTCGGCGGCGTAGCCCCAGGCGACGCCGATCGTCGGCACGCCGTAGGCCCCGGCGCCGTCGACGTCGTGGTGGCGGTCGCCGACCATGACGACCGGATCGGACGCCGGGTCGAGGGCGAGCCGGTCGAGCACCGAGCCGACGACGGCCGCCTTGCCGACCCGGCCGAGCACGTGGTCCGCGCCACCGACCAGCTCGAAGTGCCCACCGATGCCCAGCGCGTCGACGATCCGGACGGCCAGGTGCTCGGGCTTGGAGGTGGCCACCGCGAGCCGGAAGCCGTCGAGGCGGCGGAGGAAGTCGGCCACGCCCGGGAAGAGCGGGGTGTGGGTGGCCGCGACCCGGTCGTAGGACGCGCGGTAGGCGGTGATCGCGGTCGCGACCTGCTCGTCGGTCAGGCCCAGCTCGGGCAGCGCCTCCTCGAACGGCGGCCCGACCAGCGGGCGCAGCGCCGCCGGGGGACGGGCCGGTGCGCCGGCTTCGACGATCGCGGCGGCCAGGTGCTCGGTGATCAGGGCGGCGGAGTCGACCAGGGTGCCGTCGAGGTCGAGCAGCACGGTGCGGACGGGTCGGCGGGGCTGGCTCACTGCCGCCAGCCTACGTCGGGGCGAAGGTGCCGGGGCGCTGTCGTGCGGTTCGTCGCAGGGCTGATCGGGCCGGCGCGGCGGGTCGCGGTGGCGGAGCCCGGCACGGTGCGGTACCTGTGCGGGGTGCAGGACACCCGATGGGGCAAGACGATCATCCGGGCGGCGATGCTGATCGAGGACGGGTTGCAGGTGGTCCTGGTGGCGCTGCTGCGGCTGCGCGGTCGGCACCACCCGACGATCGTGCCGTTCCTCGGGCACGGCAGCCCGCACCGGATCCGGGTGTCGGCCCGGGTGATGCTGGGCCGCCGGGAGGCCGACGCGCCCGCCGTCGCGGTGCCGGGCGCGCCGGAACCCACCGCGCGGTCGCGCCGCGCGGTGCTGCGGGCCAGCCTGGCCCGGTTCCTCACGGTGGAGGTGCGCGGCGCCCACGTGACGGTCACGGTGAACGGCGTCGCGACCCAGCTGCGCGCCGACCGCGAGGGCCACCTCGACGTCGAGCTGGACGTCGCCGGGCTCGCCCCCGGCTGGCACGAGGTCGGGATGGCGCTGCCGGACGGCACGACGGTGAGCGCGCAGGTCATGGTGGTCGACCCGCAGGCGCGGGTCGGGCTGGTCAGCGACGTCGACGACACCATCCTGGAGACCGGGATCAGCCGCGGCCTGGCCCTGCTGCGGGCCACCCTGCTCACCGAGGTGCACGACCGCAGCCCGCTGCCCGGCGCGGCGGCGCTCTACCAGGCGTTCGCCGAGCGGCCCGGCGAGCCGCAGCGCCCGGTGTTCTACGTGTCGACCAGCCCGTGGAACCTGCACGAGATGCTGCTGGAGTTCATCTCGCTGCGCCGGTTCCCGCTGGGTCCGCTGCAGCTCACCGACTGGGGACCCTCGGCCGACGGGCTGCTGCGCATCTCCGCGACCGCGCACAAGACCGGGCTGGTCCGCCGGATGCTCGAGGACCACCCGCAGCTGAGGCTGGTGCTGATCGGCGACAGCGGCCAGCACGACCCGGAGATCTACGCCGCGCTGGCCAAGGCGCACCCCGACCGCATCGCCGCGGTCTACATCCGCCGCACGGCGATGCCCCGGGCCGGGCGGGTCGCCGAGGTCGACGAGCTGGCCGCGGAGGTGACCGCGGCCGGGGTGCCGATGCTGGCGGTGAACGACAGCGTGGAGATCGCCGCGCACGCCGTCGCGCTGGGGTTGCTGGACGCCGCGGCGCTGCCCGCGGTGCGCGACGGTGTGCGGGCGGGGCACCGGCAGGGGGTGTGGGCGGCCAGGTAGCGCCGGCCGGACCGGAGTGGCGGCACTCCGAGCGGCCGCCCCACGACGCCCGGGAGTGCGCTCGTCCGGCCGGGCGTCGGCGGCTGGGCCCACCCGCCGGCGAGCACGGGCAGCGGGCTGATCACCCGTTGCGGCGGTACGGCCGCACCAGCGCGGCGGGAACGCCGCAGACGACGATCACGCGGGGGCTGACGGGCCGGCGCTCAGCGTGCGGTGAACTCCCCGGCGCGGATGCCGGCGACGAAGGCGGCCCAGGTGCCGGTGGGGTACCGGTGGGCGGGCAGGGTGCGGTCCTTGGTGTCGCGGACGGCGACCCCACCGGTGGGCAGGAACGCCACCTCCACGCAGCTGTTGCCGTTGTCGCCGCTGAAGCTGCTGGTCCGCCAGTCGAGGCTGTCGGTCTGCACGGGCGCCTCCGGTGCTAGATCTGCCCGGCCGCCCGCTCGATGAGGGCCAGGGATTCCGCCGTGGCCAGCGCGAGGGACCGCAACTGGTCGAACTTCAGTCTAGCCTGCGCGACGTCGTCCTCCTTCTCCAATTGCACCGCGCCGAGTGCGTGCTCGACGTAGCCGATGTCGGGCTCGTCGAGGTCGCCGAAGTTCAGGATGATGAACCCGGAGGCCAGGGCCGGGTGCGCGCCGGCCGAGGTCGGCAGCACCTGCATGCTCACGTTGTCCAGTTCGGCGGCGATCAGCAGGTGGTCGAGCTGCTCGCGCAGCACCGCCGGCCCGCCGACCGGGTTGTGCAGCGCGGCCTCGGCCACGATCGCCTCCAGGTGCAGGTCGTCCTCGGCGGCGGTGAGCCGCTGCTGGCGGATCATCCGGACGGCGACCTCGCGTTCCACCTCGGCCCGGTCGCGCCGCAGCGGGGAAGCCAGGAACAGCGCCTCGCTGTACCGGGCGACCTGGAGCAGTCCGGGCACGAAGCCGATGGTGACCTCCTGGACCCGGGTCGCCTCGCTCTCCAGGACGATGTAGCTGTTGTCGCCCAGCCCGTAGGCGCGCCACCACCCCCGCTGGGCCGCCTCGCGGGCGAGCGTCGTCAGCTCGGCCCACTGCTCACCGCCCGCGCCGTAGAGATCGAGCATGGATTTCACGCCGTGCACGTCGATCAGCTGCTGGGCGGTCTCGATCCGGCTGAGCTTGCTCACCGACCAGTAGAGCGCCGGGGCGGCGGCTTCCATGGTCATGCCCGCCCGTTCGCGCAGCAGCCGCAACCGGCGGCCGAGAATGCGCCGCCGCACCGACGCCCCGGTCCGAGAGTTCATGTGCCCCTCCGCATCTGCTCGACAGCGCATCGTGACAGTGGGAACCGACGATCCGGGATTCCCACGGGCCGTCGTGCCGCCGGGCGGTTTCCGCGCGGACCCTCGCCCCGACCGAGCGAGAGGGGACGACCGTGACCGATCGGGAGGCCGAGATCCTGGCCGAGGCGGCGACGGCCATCGTCGACTGGCCGCAACTGTGGACGCGACTGCTCGACGAGCACACCGCCGGCCCGGACGGCCGGTGCCTGGCCTGCCCGTCCGCGCTGTGCGTCGCGCCGCGGTGGCCGTGCCGGATCACGCTGCTGGCCCGGACCGCCCACGCCCTGCACCACGCGAGCCGGGCGGCGGACCCGACGGGCCTGCGCCGGTCGACCCGCCGGCCCCGACCCCACCGCCGCCGGGCCTGACGCCGCGTGACCGCTGGGCGGTTCAGGCGGTTCAGGCGGGGGAGGCGGGGAGGGGGGCGGCGAGCTGGAGGTCGACCAGGTCGAACACCCGCATCCGCGCGGGGGCGGAGGAGGCGCAGGTCAACGGCCTGTCGACGACGACGCGGCGCTCGTGCAGCAGGACCGTGCACCCGGGGGCGGTGAGTTGCACCTCCCACCGGTCACCGCTCGGCAGCCTCGACACCTCGACCACGCCCAGCGCGTCCACCCCGACGGCGCCGGTGGCCAGCCGGGCGTGGTGCTGGGCGGCCTGGGCCGCCGGGGCCTGCGACGACCGGCCGCGGACCCACTGCGGGTCCAGGCGGCCGGCCCGGTAGTCGGCCGCCACCTCGGCGGCGGCGTGCGGCGGTACCCCGCCCAGCGCGAACCCGTGCGGCAGCAGCACCAGCGCCGGGGCGAACCGGCAGCCGCCGATGTGGCTGCCCTCCCAGACCCGGTCCGGCTCGACCTCGGCCAGCGCGGCGGCCAGCGGGCGGCCACGGACCGCGCAGCAGGTGTCGTGCCGGCCGTGGGCGCACACCACGTACAGCGGTCCGGACCACCGCTCGCCCGGTGCGTAGACGGCCGCGGTCAGGTCGCTGTCGGCGGTGAAGGTGCCGGTGCGCACCGACTCGTGGCCGGGCCGGGAGTCCACCCGGAACCAGCGCGACGGGCCGGTCCGGGCACCGCGGCCCGGCCGGCGGACCAGCAGCACCCGGCCACCGGACGTGGCCTCCCACGCCGACAGCGAGCGCACCGCGGCCGCGCCGAGTCCGGACTGCGACAGCGCCACCCGTCCCCACGGCCCCGGGTGCTCGATGAGGAACCAGCGATCGGCGGGGGGCGCGTTGCCCTCCCGCGGATCGCCGGC
>DASQMQ010000275.1:0-8531 GCA_035645455.1 Pseudonocardia sp. | reverse complement strand
GACCTGAGCGTAGCGCCGTAGGATCCAGCAGCCCGATCACCGGCACCGCCGGTCGGCCCGTGCCGGCCGGCGGTGCCGGTCGTCGGCCGGGCCCGCCCACCGCGCTGCGCTCGCGGGTGCCCCGGTCAGCGGGGCGCCCGGACCGCAGGCGCGCTCGCCCGGTGCCACGCCCACCACGCCCCGGCCGCGGTGACCACCCCGCCCGCACCGGCGGCGGTGATGGCTCCGGCCGGCCCGGCGAGCTGCGCCGCCGCCCCGGCGACCGCGATGCCCGCCCCCTGGGCCACCTGCAACGCCGTCACGGCGAGCCCGAAGGCCTGCCCGCGACGGGCGTCCGGCACCGCCTGCACGAACGCCGCGTTGGCGGTGAGCTGGTAGGCCGACGCCAGTCCGGACACCACGAGCAGCGCCACCGCCACCGGCACCCCCGGCCCGGCCGCGAAGCCCAGCAGCGGGACGCACGCCGCCACCGACATCGCCCCCATCGCGCGCAGTCGCGGCTGCGGCCCGACCAGCCGCACGAGCAGCACCATCCCGATCGCCGCGCCCGCCGGCGCCGCGGCCAGCAGAACACCGGCAGCGACCGGCCCGGCGGCCACCGAGGCGGCGTACGGCACAGCCACCCCCTCGACCGCGGTGTACCACCCCGACACGCAGGCCAGGCCGACCAGCGCCCGCAGCCGACGGTCACCCCAGACCACCGCGCACCCTTCCCGCACACCCGCCCACCAGCTCTCGCGCTTGCCCCTTGCTGCCGTGGGGGCCGGGCGCCCTCGTAGACCGACCCCGATCAGCACGGCCGAGGCCACGAACGTGCCTGCGTCGAGCAGCAGCGCGCCGGCGACGCCGAGCGCCGCCACGGCCGCCCCGCCGAGCGCGAAGCCGGCCACCTGCGCGACCTGCGCGGTGGCGTTCGACGCGGCCAACCCGACCACGTAATGCTCACCCGGCAGGACCACCACCAGCGTCGCCGACCGGGCGGCGCGATGCGGAGCACCGAACAGCTGGGAGAGCACCAGGATCGCGCACACCAACGGCAGCGGCGCCCCCGGCAGCGCGATCAGCGGCACCAGCAGCGCACGCGCGACATCGGCGGTCACCATCAGGCCACGGCGGGGCCAGCGGTCGGCCAGCCCGGAGAGCAGCGGCCCGGCGACCAGGTCCGGCAGGTAGGTGAGCGCGTAGGCGAGTGCGGTCAGCCCGGCTGACGCGGTCCGCTCGAACACCAGGACCGACAGGGCGACCCGGCTGAGCTGGTCCCCGGCGATCGACAGCAACTGCGCCAGGAACAGCACCTTGTACTCGCGCAGTCCGAACACGGCGACGAACGTGGGACGGTCACCCATGCGCCACCCCCTCGAGTTCCACCCGGCCCGAGCTGATCGCGATCGATCGGCTGGCAAGCGCGCCGGTGCCGCCATCCTTTCGACGCGGACGGGGCCGGTGACAGGCAGCTCAGCGGCAGCACCGCGGCAATGCGGACGTGGCCGCCCACGACCGACCGCCACCGAGCCCTCGGGGTCCGGGCAGGTACCCGGGCGGATTCACGGCGCGGGTTCGGCCGGACGGCTGGGCGCCACCGTGCCCGCGGTCACTCCGTGGCACATGAGCCGCCGCACCAGCAACCGGTGACCCACACCGATGACCGTCCAGAGGAGCCGGGAGAGGACCGGGCGCTCGTAGGTCAGAAGCGTGGTGAGCTGCCTGCCGGAGGAGCCGAGTCTGCGCCCGATCAACACGACGTTCAGCAGGGGCAGGGAACGCTCGATGTGGATGACATCCGGCGTCGACTCGATCACTCGCCAGTCTGTCAGATCATCCGGGGCCGAGCTCGGTTGGTCACGCACCCCCAGAAGGAGGGACGTCAGCAGCGTCGTCACGGCGGGAGAGTCCTCGAGTCCGGCGGCGAGCCAGGTCCGCGGCGGAAGAGGATCCGGCACGGGCAGTCGCAACGCGAACGCGTCGCCGTAGTCGAACCGTCGGGCGGCAGCCACCTCCTCCGTCACCGGGATCCTGTGCACTCGACGGATCAACGACTTCGTCACGACGACTCCTCCGCGGTCATGGCGCTAACATACAGACATGCATGTATGTGTCGCCAGCTGCGAGATCGCGGCGAACGGCCCGGGCACCCACGTCGAGATGCCCATCGACGGCCTCGGCGACGTGGCCGGTCGACTCCGGTGGCCGACGGAGCCCGCGGTCGGCGTGCGCGCCGGACGCGGGTGAGGATGGGTGGATGCGCCCGCTCCTGCTGCCGCCGAACGTCATCGACCACTTCTACCGGGGTGGGGAGCGGCTGGCCGCGCTGCGTGGGGTGGCACTGCCCTCGCCGTTCCGGCCGGAGGAGTGGCTCGCGGCCACGGTGCACCGGGCCGGTGTGCCGGGTGTCGGGTCGAGCAGCGCGCCCGACGGCACGCCCTTCGCGGGCGTGGTGGCGGCTGATCCGGTGGGGTGGACGGGCGTGGCGCAGCCGCCGGCCGGCCTGTCGGACACCGGGTTGCTGGTCAAGCTGCTCGACGCCGGCCAGCGGCTGCCGGTGCACGTGCACCCGACCCGGCCGTTCGCCCGGGACCACCTGCATTCCTGCTACGGCAAGACCGAGGCGTGGTACGTGCTCGAGACCGCGGGCGAGGACGCCGCGGTGTGGGTCGGGTTCGGCGAGGACGTCGATCCGCGGGAGCTCGCCGCCCGCGTCGAGGCCCAGGATGCGGAGTGGATGCTCGCGCGGATGAACGAGCTGCGCGTGCGCCCGGGCGACGGGGTGGTCGTTCCTGCGGGGCAGGTGCACGCGACCGGTGCCGGGGTGTTCCTCGTCGAGGCCCAGGAGCCGACCGACTTCTCGATCCTGCTGGAGTGGTCGGCCACGACCGCGAGCAAGGACGAGGCGCACCTCGGGCTGGGCTTGGACGTCGCCCTCCCTGCGGTGGACCACCGCGCGCTGGAGGACGTCGGGGCCCTGCACACCCACGTCGACCTCGATGCCCGCGGCGCGGACCCGGTGCGGGTGCTCGCGCCCGCGGCGGATCCGTACTTCCGCCTGGATCTGGTTGCGCCCGGCTCGGGAGCGCGGACGGTCACCGTGGGGCACGGGTTCGCCGTGGCGATCGTCCTCGGCGGCGGCGAGTTCGGCTGGTCCGGTGGTGAGCAGGAGATCGCTCGCGGGCAGGTGTACGTCATTCCCGACGGGATCGGGGACTGGACTGTGGGCGGGGGCGGCTCGGTCGTCGTGTGCCGGCCGGCGCGGAGCTGGCCCGAGCTGCGGGACTGACAGGCGCGCGGCGCGCGGGAGTCGCCCGTGTCGGAGGGACTGCTGCGCCGGGCACCGCTGGAAGGGGTCTCGGCAGGTCAGTCGGGGGCCGGGGCGATCCCGTGGGCACGGGCCACCGCGGCCAGCCGCTCCGGGTCGGGGGCCGGCAGGTCCGGTCCGGGGAGGACGAGTTCGGTCGCCGGAACCCCGAGCTCGGCGACGACGTCCGCGAAACCCGCAGGAGTCGTCATGATCAGCGCCCGGCCGGGGCCCTCGTCGGACACCCGGAAGCCGTGCGGCACAGCCCGGGGCAGGAACACCACCGAGCCCGGGCCCGCCGCCAGGCGCCGCGGCCCGCACCGGAACGAGAACTGCCCGGCGAGGACGACGAACACCTCGTCCTGGTGGGCGTGGACGTGCAGGGGCGGCGCGTAGCCGGCCGGGACGCGGTGGTCGATCATGTCGAGGCCGCCGCCGGTCGTGTCGCCGGTCAGCTTCGTCAGGTTCAGCGCCCCGGCCCACCACGACGCCTCGCCCTCGTCCGGTCCCAGGACGTGACCCGTCGCCGGGTCCGGGCCGCTCACGCCCCGCCCCCGACCAGCAGCACGATCTTGCCGCGGCCGCGCCCCGAGCCGAGCTCCGCGTGCGCGGCGGGGGCCTCGGTCAGGTCGTAGGTGCGCGGGTCGGCGAGCCGGAGGGTCCCCTCGGCGACCTGGGCGGCGACCTCGGCCAGCTGCGCGGCGTCGGGCTCGGCCGTGTCGGAGAAGACCACGCCGAGGCCGTAGGCCGCGGGGTCGGCGGTCGTCACGATCCGCGAGGTGCCGCCGCGGAGCTCGACGGAGTCGGGCAGGGCGCCCCGACCGGCGGTGTCGAGCACCGCATCCACCCCCTGCGGAGCGGCCGCCCGGACCCGGTCGACGAGCCCCTCCCCGTACACCAGTGCTGTCGCGCCGAGACCCTCGACGAAGGCGCGGTTGGCCTCGCTCGCGGTGCCGATGACGGTGGCCCCGCGCGCGACGGCCAGCTGGACGGCCATGCTGCCGACCGCCCCCGAGGCACCGTGCACGAGGAGGGTGTCCCCAGCGGTCACCTCCAGCTGGCGGAGCACCCGCAGGGCCGTCTCCGCGGCCACCGGGACGGCCGCGGCGCGGGCCCAGTCCAGCGCGGCCGGCTTGGGGGCGACGGTGGTGGCCAGTGCGTGCTCGGCGTACCCGGCGCCGTCCGCGAAGCCCAGCACGTCGTCGCCGACGGACACCGCGGTGACGTCCGCGCCCACGGCGTCGACCGTGCCGGCCACCTCGAGGCCGAGCACGGCGGGCAGTTCGGTGGGGAACACCTGCTGCAGGACACCGGACCGGATCTTGGCGTCGATCGGGTTCACCCCGGCGGCGCGGACGCGGATCCGCACCTGCCCGGCGCCGGGCACCGGGGAGTCGACGTCGGCGAGGTGGAGGTGCTCCGGGCCGCCGAACTGGTCGAGCTGCACAGCCTTCATGGTGGGGCCTCTTTCCTGGTGGGGTGACGACCACCAGGCTCGCTCCGCGGGCGGGCCCGCACATCGCACGGACGTACCAGATCGAGGGGGGCGCGCGCCGAGGAGCACCGATGCGGCAGGCTCGCGACCGGGGGGGACGATGCCGGACCGGGAACCACCGCTGCGCGGGCGCACCGCGGAGCGTGACCTCCTGCGCAGCAGGATGGCTGCCGCCGCTCGGGACGGCCGGGGCAGCGTCGTCGTGCTGTCCGGGGCCGCGGGGTCGGGCAAGAGCCGACTGCTGCACGAGGCGCGGGTCGTCGCCCGGAACGCGGGGGCGCGCCTGGTGTCGGTGGCCGGTGACCCGGACGCCCGCGTGATCCCGCACGGTCCGCTGCTCGACGCCGTGCAGGGCGGCCCCCGGCCGCTGGTGTCGCCGGCCGTCCTGGAGGACCTGCCGCGCGGCCCGGAACAGGGCTTCTGGCTGCGGCGCGAGCTCCGCGCGCACCTGGAGCAGGCCGCGTTGCGGGCCCCGGTGCTCGTCTGCGTCGACGACCTCCAGTGGTGCGACCCCGCGACGCTGCGCCTCGTGCGGGCCCTGCCAGCGGACCTGTCCACCGACGCCGTCGTCTGGGTCGTGGCGCTGCGGCCGGAGCCGGAGCCCGCCGTCCGGGCGACGGTGCGCGCCCTCGCCGAGGCCGGCGCCGACGTGCTCGAGCTGCCCCCGCTCGACGACCCCGCCGTGGCGGAGATCGTCGTCGACGTGCTGGGCGCCGCACCCGACGAGCGGGTCCTGGCGTCGGCGGCCCGGGCCGGCGGGGTCCCGCTGCTGCTCGTCGAGCTGCTGCGCGGCCTGCGGGACGAGCACCTGGTGCGGGTGGACGGCGGCGCGGCGCAGCTGGTCGCGGACGAGCTGCCCGCCCGCCTGCGCGACGCCGTCTCCCGGCGCACCGAGCGCCTGTCGGTGACGGCGCGCGAGCTGCTGCAGGTCGGCGCGGTCCTCGGCCGGCGCTTCCCGCCGGACCTGCTGGCCGCGGTGCTGGGCCGGCCCGCGCCGGCGCTGCTCGGCCCCGTGCAGGAACTGATCGACGGCGGCCTGCTCGACGACGACGGCGAGCAGCTCGCCTTCCGCCACGACCTCATCCGGGAGACCGTCGCGGCCGGCGTGCCGGGCGGCGTCATGCGGGCGCTGCGCCGGCACGTCGTGGACGTCCTCCTGGCGCGCGGCGCCACCACCGTGCAGGTCGCGACGATGCTCGCCGAGTCGGCCGCACCGGGTGACGTGCAGGCCGTGGCCACGCTGCGCGCGGCAGCCGCCGCGCTGGGACCGTCGTCGTCACCGGCGGCGGCCGCCTTCAGCGTCCGGGCCCTCGAGCTGCTCCCCCCGGACTCCCCGGACCGCGCGGAGGCGACCGCGGAGACGATCATGCTGCTGTGGCAGTGCGGCCGCCCCGCCGACGCCGAGGCGCTGGCGTCCACGGCGCTCGCCGGCACGCTCGGGGTGGACGCCGCGGCCGAGGCCCGCATCCGCCTGACCCTCGCGGCCTTCACCACCCGGTACTCCCCGTCCGGTGCGGTGCGCCAGTGCGAGACGGCGCTGGCCCTGCCCGGCCTCCCGGCGCAGCTGCGGTTGCCACTGCTCGCGGTACTGGCCGAGAACCACGGGCTCACCGGCGAGGCGGACGCCGCGGACGCGGTCCTGGAGCCCGTCCGCGACCTGCTCCGCACGTCGCCGGACCCGGCGGTGACGGCCGCGCTCGCGCGGACGGAGTCCTACGTGGCCTTCCACCGCGACCGGTGGGACCGGGCGTTCGCCCTCTACGGCGGGCCCGGTGAGGAGGGCGGGGCGGTGGACGACCACGCCCCGACCGGGATCTGGCCGGCCGCGATGTGGACCGCGGTCGGACAGCCGGTCCGGGCCCTGGCGTTCCTGGACCGGTGGACCGCGCTGGCGCGCACCCGCGGGTGGCACGGCTACGTGCTGCTGCTCACCGGCATGCTGCGGGCCCGGGTCCTGCTCGACGCGGGACGGCTGGCGGACGCCCACGCCGAGGCCACCGCGATCCTGGAGCAGGAGGACGACGGGCTCACCGGCGGGGTGATGGACACCCTGGTCGTCCACACGCTGGTCCGCACGGCCCTGCACACCGGGCGGACCGATGTCCTCCGCGCCCAGCGGGACCGGGTGCGGCGGATGACCCTCGACCCGACCGGCCAGATCCGGCGCAACGGGCTCTGGCTGACCGCGCTGCTGGCGGACGCGGCCGGGGACGCGGCGGCGGCGATGGCCGCGACCGCGGAGGCGATCGCGACGTTCGACCGGCCCTGCACCTCGCTCGCCGGCTTGCCCGACGTCACCGACGAGGTCGTGCTGACCCGGATGGCGCTGCGCGCCGGCGCCCGGGACGTCGCGAGCCGGGCGGTCGGCGTGGCCGAGCGCCGGGCGGCAGCGAACCCGGGCCACCCGGTGGCCACGGCCGCGGCGCGGCTCGCCCGGGGTCTCCTCGACGGCGACGAGGCGAGCGTGCGCGCAGCGGTGCAGCTGCTGGAGGACACCGAGCGCCCCCTCGTCCGCGCCGCGGCGCTGGAGGACCTCGCGGCCCTGGTCGCCCCCGACCGGCCGGGCGAGGCGGTGGCCCTGCTCGACGAGGCCCTGGCCCTGTTCCTCGCCGCCGGCGCCGAGCACGACGGGGCGCGGGTCCGCAGCCGGCTGCGCGACCTCGGCGTCCACCGCCGCCGCACGGTGCTGCCCCCCGGCGCGCAGCAGGGCATGGCCGCGCTCACCCGGGCGGAGCGCGAGGTGGTCGGGCTGGTAGCGGCCGGCGGCACGAACCGGCGGGTGGCCGAGCAGCTGTTCCTGTCGCCGCACACCGTCAACACCCACCTGCGCAACGCGTTCCTCAAGCTCGGAGTCCGCTCCCGGATGGAGCTCGCGCGCCTCGTCACGGCCGGGGAGCCCCCCTTCACCCGGCCCTGACCGGCGCGATCAGCCGTCCGACGGCGGGTGCCGGCGTCGCGCGGTCCGCGACCGGGTGGGTGGCCTACCGTGGCGCCATGTCCGCCGCACCGGGTGCCGTGACCCCGTCGTTGCCCATCAGTACGACCTTCGAGGTGCCGGGCTCGCGGGTGGTGGAGAGCAAGGGTGCCTGCTTCGGGCTCGTCGTCCGCAGCATCGGCATGGTGAAGGGGTTCACCGGGGGCTGGCGCTCGATGTTCCGGGGCGAGGTGCCGCAGTACACCGAGCTGCTGGAGGACAGCCGCCGGCACGCGATCGATCGCATGCTGGACAACGCGCGGCTGCTCGGGGCCAACGCGATCGTGGGGATGCGGTTCGACTCCTCCGAGGTCGGCGGCGGGCTGACCGAGATCATCGCCTACGGCACCGCCGTGGTGATCGAGTCCGGTGCCTGACGGGGACGCCACCCCGCCCACCGACGAGGAGCGGGAGCGGTTGGTCGGCGCGCTGCGTCGGCACGTGGCCGAGGGGCGGCTCGATCTCGAGCAGTTCGACGTGCGGGTGGCGCGGGTGTACGGGGCCGCGACGCGCGCCGACGCCCGGGCTGCCCTGGACGGGTTGCCGCTGCTGAACGCGTCGCCGTCCCGTCCGACCGCGCGGCGCGCGCGGACCCGGCACGGAGAGGCGGTGCGGATCGAGCAGCACTGGGTGGCCACGGGTGAGGTGTTCCGCGATCCGAGCAGCGGACGGGTCATGCGGGTCTGGGTCGACCCGACCGATGGATCGCGGCACTACGGCCAGGCCGACGGGCACTGATCTCCGAGCCGCCGCTTCACTTGCTGCCCACCTTG
>DASQMQ010000274.1:0-2308 GCA_035645455.1 Pseudonocardia sp. | reverse complement strand
CGCACCTGATGCGGATGTGGCCGCACGAACTGGTCGGCGAACGGCTCGACGCCGACCTGCTGGTGATCGGCGGCCCGCGGCCCCGGCCGCCCCGCCGGGTCGGGCTCGTCGCGGGCAGCGCCCTGGCCCACGCGCCCTGCTCGGTGCTGCTGGTGCCCCGGCGCCCCTGAGCCCGGTGGCCTCCGGCCGGCCGGATCGGGACCTCCGACCCTGCTCCCGGCACCCCGCCCCGGACGATCCTGGAGGGGCACGACCGACCCGACCTGGGAGGCGCCATGCAGCCCCGCCCCGCCCCGCCCGAGATCCTCGACGACGACCCGCCGGTCGACGCGGTGATGACCGACCGGATCGTGGCGATCACCCCGGACGCGCCGCTGGGGACCGCGCTGCGGCTGATGGCCGCGGGCGACGTGCGGCACCTGCCCGTCGTGGACGGGGCGCGCTGCACCGGGATGGTCGTCGAGGCCGACGTCGTGCGCGCCGTGGCGGTCGGGGGCGCGCCCCTGGTCGGTCCGCTGGCCCGGCCGGTGCACCGGCTGCCGGTCACGGCCCGGCGGTCCGAGGTCGCCCGGGCCGTCCTGGACGGCGGGGTAGACGCCGTGCTGGTGGAGCACCGGGGCCGGCTGGTCGGCATCGTCACCACGACCGACCTCGTCCGCTCGCTCGCGGCCGGGAGGGCGGTCCGGTGAGCGCGCGCAGCCCGGCCGCCGTCACGGTGCTGACCGGCCCCGGCCGGGGCCGCGCGGCACTGCGGTGGGCGGCCGCCGAAGCGGGCCGGCGCGGCGCGCCGCTGGAGGTCCTGCTGACCGGCGACGCCGACGCCGGAGCGACCGGGTTCACCCGGGCACTGTCCCTGCTGCGGGTCGCCCTCCCGGGACTCCCGCTGTCCACCCGGGACGAGACCGGGCGGGCGGTCGACGCGGTGCGGGTGCGCTCCCGCCTGGCCGCCACCGTGGTGCTGCCCGCCGACCTGCCCGACCTGGGCGCGGTGGTGGCCGCGGCGTACTCGCCGGTCGTCGTGGTGCCCGAGCGGCGCAGCACGCCCGGCGCCCCGGTCGTCGTCGGCGTGGCCCCGTGGACCGACGACGTCCCGGTCGACCTCGCCTTCCGGGCCGCCGCCGAGCGGCGCGTCCGGCTCATCGCCGTGCGCACCTGGGAGGACCCGGCGATCGACCTGGCCCGGTCGCGGCCGGAGCGGATCGCCCGCTGGGACCGGGCCGAGGAGCGGGCCCGCGACGAGCTGGAGATGGCCCTGGCCGCGCAGCGCATCGTGCACCCCGAGGTGCCGGTGCAGACGATCGTCGCCCAGGACCGCGCCGACGACCTGCTGCTCGCGCTGTCGTCCCGGGCGCAGCTGGTGGTGGTCGGCCGGTCCGAACGCGGCGCCCTGCTGACCGGCCTGACCGGGTCCCCCGTCGACGCCCTGCTGCGCGGCGCCGGCTGCCCGGTGGCCGTGGTGGCCGGGGACGGGGCGCCGCGGGCGGGGCTGCTGCCGAGCCGGGCCCACGGCTGGGCCCTGCCGATCCCCTGAGCCAGCCTGAGCCGGCCATGGCCGGAAGGCCTGGGCCGCTGTTCCGGATCGACGAACACCGGGGGCCGGGATTCCGGGAGGACAACCCGACCTCGAGCGCCGCGACCAGGACCCGACTGGGCTGGGAACCCACCCACCGGCCGCTGCTCGACGACATCCGGCACGGCAGCTACGTCCCCGCATAGCGGCCCCGAGGTGACGGGCCGGGCCGATCAGGCCGGGACCTCCTCGCGGTACGCCCGGAAGGCGTTCAGCAGCGCCGCGGCGGGGTCGGCCTCCTCGGCGCCCTCCACCAGCAGCCAGCCGCCCCGCCCGGCCAGCTCCCAGGACGCCGCCAGCAAGCCGTCGAGCAGGTCCTCCGGCACGTCCTGGGCGTTGGCCAGGTCGACGATCACGTGCTGGGCCCCGGCCGTGGTAGCCGCCACCAGCAGTCCTTCGACCTGCCCGACGGCCTCCGCGTCGACCGGCCCGTCGACGACGAGGACAGCATTCGTGCGGCTACTGAGAGTCACCGATACAGTCGTGCAACGGGCCATGTCGGTCTCCTGAGCGTGTGAGCTTCCCCCACTCGCAGTCCACCTCAACCGGTCGAGGGGGAACAGGGCCGAAAGACCCATTCGTTGGACTGAATAGCCTAGTCATCGTACCGTCGATTGCCGATCGCCACCGCCTCGGGCCCCGGCCGCCGCGACGGCGCCGCGCGGAACCGATCAGCCGATCCGAGGGCCCTGGTCGGCGGCACCGGCCTGATCCGTCGACCCCGCGGCGGCCGGAACG
>DASQMQ010000273.1:0-1994 GCA_035645455.1 Pseudonocardia sp. | reverse complement strand
CCGCGGCGGTGGCCGAGGCCCGCGAACTGCTGGACGTGGAGGGGGTGGTCGGGGTGAACCTGTCCGGGTTGGCCTCCGCGCGCGGCGAGGTGTTCGCCGCCGGGATCAAGGCCGCGGTGGGCCGCGAGATCATGGCCGGGGAGGCCGCG
Source organism: Pseudonocardia sp. (assembly GCA_035645455.1). Taxonomy (GTDB): domain Bacteria; phylum Actinomycetota; class Actinomycetes; order Mycobacteriales; family Pseudonocardiaceae; genus Pseudonocardia. The sequence continues at coordinate 1,845 of DASQMQ010000273.1, read as the reverse complement.
TGAGACACCCTCTGTCAACCTCCGGGTCAGGCGGCGCGTCCGAGGGCGCGGTTGCGGTTGGTGACGTGCACAGCTTCGTCGTAGAGCACGCCCTTGGTGAGGCAGTGCCAGAGGATCTCCAGCCAGCGGTTGCCCAGCGCCCGCAACGCGGCGTGGTGCCCCTTCCCGGCTGCGATCTTGGCGTCGTAGAACTCGCGGGCCCAGCCGCTTCTGGTGAGGCTGCAGAACGCCCATTGATGCACCGCCGCGCCGAGGTGGTGGTTGTGCGCGAGGCGGCGGGCAACGACGAAGTCGCTCTTCCCGGATCGGCGGGTGACCGGGGCGCTACCGGCGTAGCACTGCAACCCTGTCGGGGCGTCGAACTGGCCGAGGTGTTCACCGATCTCACCGGCCACCCGAGCTGCCAGACGGTCACCCAGGCCGGGGAAGCTCAGGTAGATCTCCCCGCCCGGGAACGCTTTTCCCGGATCGGGATCTTTCACCGTCCGGTCACGCCCGGTGCGGGGTCCGCCCAGCAGCAGTTCGGCCATGCGCTGTTCCCAACCACGGCGGGCCTCGTGCAGGGCCAGCAACTGGACCGCGGCCAGCCGGATCCCGGCGGCCTTGGCGCGCACGAGGTAGTCCCGGGTCGGCAACGACGGCTGGGCCAGCACGGCAGCGACCCGGTCGGCGAACCGGTCGGGCCAGCCGTGCCGCCCGGCGCGGGCGAACCCGACCAGCTCCTCACGCGACGCGCTGGCCAGCTCGGCCTGGGTGGGCCAGCGCTCGAGCAGCCGCAACACCGTCGGCGCTCCCAGGTCCTTCCCCGCCAGGGCGAGCGCGGCGGGGTAGGTGGTCTGCAGATCGGCGCGCAGCCGGTTGAGCAGCCGGCGCTGATCACGCGCGGCGCGGTCGTCGTCGCGGCCGATCGCCCGCAACTCCCCACCGATCTCCCCGTGCGGAATCAGGGTCTTGAGCGCGGCGTGGCGGTCCAGGGCGAGCAGGCAGCAGATCCGGGCGTCCTCGGCGTCGTCTTTCTTCTTCGCCGGGCCACGCCGACGCGCGACCACATCCGGGTTGACCGGCAACACCGTGAACCCGGCATCGATCAACGCTTCCACCAGCAGACCGTGGCGGGTTTCCAGCACGACCCGCACCTCAGCCGGATCCGGTTCCAGGGCCAGCGCCCGCTCGATCAGCGACGCGACCCCGCCCGGCCCGTGGGTGATGCGGAACTGCTCGATGACTCCTTTCTCCTGCGTCCCGAGGGCGATGTCATGGAACTCCTCCGCCCAGTCGATCCCGATCCCCAGCACGCGTCCTCCATCCGCCGCGGTCATGGTGCTCGGCGGACCGGGAAGGCGCTACGTCGTGCTGATGAACCAGTCCTCGCGGGACGACACCCTCCAGGACGTCAGGCCTTCGCCGGGGTCCGGCAGGGGCGCCGTCTCACGTCAGTCCTCATGGGACAAGCGCCGGAAGCGCTCCCTGCCGGGATCCACCGTGCGAAGGGAAGGTAGAGCCATCAGCGCCGGCTTGTAGGCTGGTGGCATGGCCACGCAACCACGTCGCGCCATCGGGCGATCCTTCCTCTGGGCTGCCGGCGTCGTGGGAGCGGTGCACGCGGCCTTCAGCCTGTACTGGGCTGCGGGAGGCGGTTGGCTGCTGGACACCGTCGGTCAGGGGGCCGTGCAGCTGCAGGAGTCGAATCCGATCGGTACCGCCGCGCTCCTGCTGGTGGTCGGCGCCGTCAAGCTCGCCGGCGCGTCCCTGCCCCTCGTCGTCGAACTGAGGCCGGTCGAACTGAGGCCGGGCGCGCGGGTCCGACGCACCATCCGCTTCCTCAGCTGGACCGGTGGCGGCTTC
>DASQMQ010000272.1:0-13589 GCA_035645455.1 Pseudonocardia sp. | reverse complement strand
GATCGTCGAGGCGAAGTCCCCGAGCCAGGCGTAGTGCGCGGTGCGGCCGAGGTCCTCGGCCAGGGCCGCGGCCAGCGCCGGCTCGCACTCGCGCACCAGCCGCTCGATGCCCTCCAGCTGGCGCCGCCGCCAGGCCAGCGGCCGGGTGCGGCCCCGGCCGAACGTCCGGCGCAGCCGGGCCACCTCGGCCGGCACGTCGACGGGGCCGGCCGGGCTGCCGGCGGCCGCGTCGGCGGGGCGGTCGTCGTCGCCGACGGGGCGGTCGCCGGTGCCGGTGGTGGGCGCGGTCGAGGTCATGGGCCCACCTTCCCCCGGACACCGGGGTCTGCGCACCCCGGACGGGGACCCCCCGCCGCACCTCGTGCTGCGCCACCTCGCCGCCCTCGGCCCGGCGCGGAGCCGGTCGTGCGGATCACCCCGCTGGTAGGGCTGCCCCGGACCGGCCGGACCCGGTGCTCGTCAGGCGTACGACGGCGGGTGCTGCTCGAACCACTCGACGATGCCGGGCATGCGGGACTCGAACGCGCCGGGCGCCGAGATGTTGAGGACGGTGGCGGGGGCGTCGCTGCGGTTCTCGAAGTCGTGCGTGGCGCCGCCGGGCACGAGCACGAACGTGCCCACCGGTGCGTCGACCCACTCGCCGCCGACGAACAACGACATGACGCCCTCGGTCACGACGAACACGTCGTCCTCGGGGTGGTCGTGGGCACCCGGGCCCGTGCAGTGCGGTTGGAGCCGCCACGTCGAGATCGAGTACGCCTGGGCGGTCTCGGCGCCGTCGGCCTTGAACGTGGCGCAGATCCCCGGCATGTCGTGGCGACGGCCACCCCCGGGCGGCAGGACGATCGGTCGGCGTTCGACGCTCATGGTCCGGACGGTATGACCGCCCGCAGCCGGTGTCTTGAACGAACGGGAACGCGGCGGCGTGGATCCGCTAGGACTCCGAGACCCGACCGCCGGCCCGGTCGTGCTCACCGCGGGCCGCGGCGATGGCCCCGGCGTGCCGGTCGGCCCAGTCGCGGACCTGGCGCTGCAGCGCGAAGAACTCCTCGCCCAGCGCGGTCAGCCGGTAGTCCACCCGCGGGGGCACCCCCGCGATCACCGTCCGGTCGACCAGCCCGTCGCGCTCCAGCGCGCGCAGGGTCTGGGTGAGCATCTTCTGCGTGGCCCCGGCGACCCGCGCGGCCAGCTCGGCGTGCCGGTGCGGGCCGTCGACCAGCGCCTCGACCACCAGCGTGGCCCACTTGCCGCTCAGGATGGCCAGCACCTGGTGGCCGGGGCAGTCGGCCAGCTCGGCGTTGTAGGCGCTGCGCGCCGCCTCCCGCTGCTGCGCGGCGGTCCACGTGGTCATGGCCGGATCCTCCCGGTGTCCAGGGCACCTCGAGGTGCCGTCTGCCGCCCGAGTCGCCGGCTGCCTAGCGTCGCCGGCATGCGATCGGTCATCGTCACACAGTTCGGGGGTCCCGAGGTGCTCACCGTGGTCGAGCACCCGGAGCAGGCGCCGCAGCCGCACGAGGTGCGGGTCGGGGTGGCCGGGTCGGCGGTCAACCCGATCGACCTGTCCACCCGGGCCGGGCGGCTGGTGCAGGCAGGCCTGATGGCGCCCGCGGCCGAGATCGGGATGGGCTGGGACGTCGCCGGCCGGGTCCTGGAGGTCGGGTCGGCGGTACGCCGGTTCGCCCGCGGTGACGCCGTGGTCGGGTTGCGCGACCTGCTGTTCGCCCCGGGCGCGCACGCCGACTCGGTGCTGCTCGACGAGTCCGCGCTGGCCCCGGCGCCGGCCCGGTGGACGCCGGCCCAGGCCGGCACGCTGGCCCTCAATGGCCTCACCGCGCACGGTGCACTCGCCGCGACCGGGGTCGGCCCCGGAGGCACGGTCCTGGTCACCGGCGCGGTCGGCGGGGTGGGCGGGTTCGTCCTGGAGCTGGCCCGGCACCACGGGGTGGACACCGTCGCCGCGGTCCGCCCCGACGACGCGGACCTGGCCGCGAAGCTGGGCGCCACGCACGTGGTGGCCGCGACCGAGGACCTCGGCCGGCGGGTGCGCGCGGTGGTCCGCGGCGGCGTCGACGGCGTGGTGGACGCGGCGCTGCTCGGCATCGAGGCGCACGGGGCGCTGCGGTCGGGGGGCACGTTCGTGACCCTGGTCCGGCCGTTCGCCCCGCCGCCGATCCGCGCGACCCGGGTCGTGGTGTTCGAGGTCGCCGCCGACGGCGACGCGCTCACCGGGCTGGCCGGGCTGGCCGACGCCGGCGTGCTGACCCCGCGGGTGGCCGAGGTGGTCCCGCTGGGCGAGGCGGCGCGGGCGCACGAGCTGGTCGAGCGGGGCGGGCTGCGCGGGCGGGTGGTGCTGGTCCCGTGAGCGCCCCGGCTAGCAGCAGCCGCGGGTGTGCTCGGGGTGCGGCCCGTCGTCGAAGGTCGGCGATCGGGTCCGAGCCGCCGTCGGTCGCCGGTTCGGCCGTCTCCACCAGCACCCGCGCGGGCTTCCGATCGGCGGGCCGCCCACCAGCGCCCTCGGGTGGTCGGCGGACCTGCCGCCGGAGCGGGGTTGCGGCTAGTGTCGGCGCGCGTGGAGGTCCGACGGTCCGAGCGCCCCATGCGGGCCGGGTCGTTGACCGCGCCGGCGACCTGGACCCCGGTCGCGGTGCCCGCGCCCGATCCGGCGGCCCTGCCCGACGGCGAGGTCCTGGTGCGGGTGCTGGCCGGCGGGATCTGCGGCAGCGACCTGCCGGCCTTCCGCGGCACCGGCCCGCTGCCGCCCGGCGCGGCCGCGGTGCCCGGCACCCCGCTGCACGAGATCGTCGGCGAGGTGCTCGCCTCCCGCGACCCGCAGCTGCGCCCGGGCATCCGGGTGGTCGGCTGGGCGGCGCGCTTCGACGGGCTCGCCGAGTTCGTCGTCACCCCCGGCGCCGGCCTGCACGAGTACGACCCCGCGCTGGATCCGGCCGCCGCGGTCCTGCTGCAGCCGCTGGCCTGCGTGCTCGACGCCCTGGAGTACGTCCCCGACGTGCGCGGCGCCCGGGTGGCGGTGATCGGGCAGGGCCCGACCGGCCTGCTGTTCAGCCACGTGCTCAAGGCCCGCGGCGCCGCCCACGTGACCGGTGTCGACCTGACCGACCGCAGTGACCTCGCCGCCCGCTACGGGGTGGACGAGCCGGTGCGGGGCAACGCCACGGCCTGGGCGGCCGGGCTGGGGGCCGACCGCCCGGCGGTGGTCGTGGAGGCGGTCGGGCACCAGGTGGGCACCCTGGTCGCAGCGGTGGAGGCGGTCGCGGTCGGCGGGCACGTGCACGCCTTCGGCATCCCCGACGACCCGATCTACCCGTTCCCGATGGCGCTGTTCCTGCGCAAGTGCGTGACGCTGAGCGCGGCGCACACCCTCGAACGGCGCGGTGCCCTCGCCGCGGCCGGCGCCTACCTGGCCGAGCACCCGGAGCTGGCCGAGCACTACGTGACCCACGTGTTCGACCTCGGGCACGCCCAGCGGGCGTTCGAGGTGGCCACCCGGCCGCTGCCGGGGCGGGTCAAGGTCGTGATCGACGTGGCGGGCGCCGCCCGGGCACCCGGCCCCGAGTGACGGAGCAGACGTGGACCTGGGACTGAGCGGCCGCACGGCCGTGGTGTGCGCCTCCACCCGCGGCCTGGGTCGGGCCTGCGCGGTCGAGCTGGCCCGGGCCGGCTGCACGGTGGTGGTCAACGGGCGGGACCCGGCGGCGGCCGACCGCGCGGCGGCCGAGATCGGGGCGCAGACCGGGGCCCGGGTGCTCGCCGTCGCCGGCGACCTGGACAGCGCGCAGTGCCAGGACCGGTTGCTCGGCGCGGTGCCCGAGGTCGACATCCTGGTCAACAACAACGGCGGGCCGCCGCTGCGCGACTTCCGCGACGTCGACCGCGAGGCCCTGCTCGCCGGGGTCACCGCGAACATGGCCACCCCGATCCGGCTGGTGCAGGGGGTGGTGGACGGGATGGTGGCGCGCCGGTTCGGCCGGATCGTCAACATCACCTCCGGTTCGGTGAAGATGCCGCTGGCCGGGCTGGACCTGTCCAGCGGGGCGCGGGCCGGGCTGACCGGGTTCCTGGCCGGGGTGGCGCGGTCGGTCGCGCACGCCAACGTGACCATCAACTTCCTGCTGCCCGGGGCGTTCGAGACCGACCGGCTGCGCTCGAACCAGGCCGCCGGCGCCGAACGGCAGGGCGTGCCGGTGGCCGAGGTCGCCGACCGGGCCCGCGCCGGCATCCCGGCCCGCCGGTTCGGTGACCCGGCCGAGTTCGGTGCGGCCTGCGCGTTCCTCTGCTCGGCCCAGGCCGGGTTCATCACCGGCCAGTCCCTCCTGATCGACGGCGGCAGCTACCCCGGCGTCCTCTGACCGGGCGCGATCAGGGTCCGAGCGCGAGTTCGGCGTGCCGCCGGGCGAGGTAGCGGTGCTCCACCGGGTTCGTGGTGAGCGCCAGCGCGTGGTGGTAGGCCGCGGCGGCCTCGTCGGCGCGCCCGAGCCGGGCGAGGACGTCGGCCCGCGCGGCCGGGAGGTAGGGGTAGCCGGCGAGGGCGGGCGCGAGATCGTCGATCTCGCGCAGGACCGCGGCCAGGTCGGCGTCCGGCAGCCGGCTGCGCGCAGCCGCCCGGTTGAGCGCGACGACCGGTGAGGGCCAGGTCCGCACCAGCGCGTCGTAGGTCGTGACGATCTGCGCCCAGTCGGTCTCCGCCCAGGTCGGGGCGACGGCGTGCAGACCGGCGACGGCGGCCTGCAACGCGAACCGCCCGCGGTGGCGGTGCCGCAGCGCGGCCGTGCTGAGGGCGAGCCCGCTCCTGATCAGCGGGCGGTCCCAGCGGGACCGGTCCTGGTCGGCGAGCAGGACCAGGTCCCCGGCGGCGTTCGTGCGGGCCGGACTGCGTGCCTCGGTGAGCAGGATCAGGCCCAGCAGCGCCTTCGCCTCGGGCTCGTCGGGCAGCAGCCGCACGAGCATGCGCGCCAGCCCGGTGGCGCGCTCGGTCAGGTCGGGGTTGCGCAGGTGCGCGCGCGTCCCGACGTGACCGGCCGTGTGGGCGAGGTGCACCACGGTGAGCACGGCGTCCAGCCGGGCCGGCAGTTCCTCGTCGGGTGGGACCCGGAACGGGATCCGGGCCGCAGCGATCTTCTGCTTGGCCCGGGTGATCCGCCGGGCGACCCCGGCCTCCCCGGTCAGCAGGGCGCCGGCGATCGCGGCGACGTCCACCCCGCACACCAGCCGGAGGGTCAGCGCAACCTGCGATTCACGGGCCAACGCCGGGTGGCAGCAGACGAAGGCGAGCCGGAGCGGGTCGGTCGGCCCCGGCTCGTCCGCGTCGCCCGCCGGTTCGACGAGCAGCGGCAGCTTGCGCCGCAGCGTCGCCTCGCGGCGCAGCCGGTCGAGCGCGATCCGGTGGGCGGTGGTGGTGAGCCAGCCCGTCGGGTTGTCCGGCGGGCCGCTCGCCCAGCTCCGCAGGGCCCGCTCGACGGCCTCCTGCGCGCAGTCCTCGGCCAGGTCGAGGTCCCGGGTCAGCCGGACCGTGGCCGCGACGACCACGGGCCAGGCCCGCGCGAAGACCTCCTCCACCGCTGCCATCAGACCCCGTCGGGCAGCTCCATGATCGGGCGCACCTCGATGTTCCCGGCCGGGCACGCCGCGGCCAGGCGCAGGGCGACGTCGAGGTCGGGGGCCTCGATGACGTAGAACCCGCCGAGGGCTTCCTTGGTGTCGGCGAACGGGCCGTCGGTCACCATCGCGCCGTCCGCGCCGCGCCGGACGGTGCTGGCGGACGACGAGCGCTCCAGCGCCTCTCCCCCGACGACCTCCGCCCCCGCTGCGCGCACGGCGGCCATGAACTCCTCGTGCAACCGCATCTCGTCGACGACCCCCTGCTCGTCGGCGGTGTCGTACCACTCCTCGGAGTCGTACATCAGGAACACGTAGCGCGCCATGGCGGGGATCCTTCCGGTGCTGGTCCGTGCGGTCATCATCATGACGAACGGGGCGCCCCCGGTCGGACACCGAACGACCGGAGCGGGCCAGGGGGGACTTCCGGGCCCGAATAGGGAAGGCTCGGACGGGGAAAGGGCTCGGTGCCGGCAGCCGCCGGTGGCCCGCCCGTCGCCCTCGAGGAGGAGACCGGATGAGATTCGCCCGCATCGGCGCGCCCGGCGCCGAAGTACCCGCCGGGGCCACCTGATGGGCGCGCTGGACGGGATCCGCGCGCTGGTCACCGGGGGCGCCTCCGGGATCGGGGCGCGCATCGCGGAGGTGTTCCGGGCCGAGGGTGCCGCGGTGGCCGTGCTGGACCGCGAGGAGCCCGCCGGCCTCGCCGACGGGATGGTCGCGGTCACCGCCGACATCGCCGACGACGCGGCCGTGCGGGCTGCCGTGGAACAGGCCGTGGCCGCGCTCGGCGGGTTGGACGTGCTGGTCAACAACGCCGGGATCGGCGCGCAGGGCACCGTGGAGAGCGCGACCGACGACGACTGGGCGCGGGTGCTCGACGTCAACGTGGTCGGCACCGCCCGGGTCAGCCGGGCCGCGTGGCCGCACCTGCGGGCGTCCTCGCGGGCGGCGGTGGTGAACACCGCCTCGATCGCGGCCGTCGCCGGGCTGCCCGAACGGGCGGTGTACTCCGCGTCGAAGGGCGCGGTGCTCGCGCTGACCCGGGCGATGGCCGCGGACGGCATGCCCGACGGCATCCGGGTCAACGCGGTCAACCCGGGCACCGCGGACACCCCCTGGATCGGCCGACTGCTCGACAGCGCGCCGGACCCGGCCGCCGAGCGGGCCGCGCTGGAGGCCCGCCAGCCGCACGGCCGGCTGGTCTCCGCGGACGAGGTGGCCCAGGCCGTGCTCTACCTCGCCTCCCCGCTGGCCACCTCGACCACCGGCACCACCCTGGCCGTGGACGGCGGCATGGACGGCCTGCGCCTGCGCCCCCGCACCCGGTGACGGGTGGACGGGGCGGTGCGGGCCGCGATCCTCCACCGTCGCCCGGACGCGCTCACTCAGACTGCACGGACGCCGACCCGGGCATCCCGCGCCGGATCGACGGGCGGTTGCGGCTGCCGGGTTGAGCCGCCGGTCAGACGGTGGCCCGCAGGCCGACCTCGATGTTGCCGCGGGTCGCCACGGAGTACGGGCAGACCTGGTGCGCCGCTTCGACCAGCTGGTCGGCGGTGGCCTGGTCCAGCCCGGGCAGCTCGACCTCCAGGGTCACCGTGAGGCCGAAGCCGCCGGCGTCGCTCGGGCCGATGCCCACGTCGGCGCTCACCGCGGAGTCGGTGGTGTCGAGCTTGCGCTGACGGGCCACGAGCTTGACCGCGGAGTGGAAGCAGGCCGCGTAGCCGGCAGCGAACAGCTGCTCGGGGTTGCTCGCGCCGCCGGCGCCGCCCATCTCCTTCGGCGGGGTCAGGTCCAGGTCGATCAGCCCGTCGGAGGAGCGGACGTGGCCGTTGCGGGCGTCGCCGGTGGACTGCGCGGACGCGGTGTAGAGGACCTTCATCGGACTCCTCGAGCTCGGGGGGAGAACGTTCGTTCTCATCGGTTCCCGCAATGTGCCACCAGGCGCCGCGCACCGCAAGACCGAACGTTCTCCCTGCTAGCGTGATCCGATGACCTCCGTCACCGGCGAGCGGGTGTCGCCGGCCCGCGACCGGCTGCTGCGCACCGCGTCCGCGCTGTTCTACGGCGAGGGCATCCGGGCCGTGGGCGTCGACCGGGTGGTGCACGAGGCCGGGGTCACCCGGGCCACCTTCTACCGGCACTTCCCCAGCAAGGACGACCTGATCGTGGCCTACCTGGGCGGGGTGGACCGGGCGGTGCGCACGATCGCCGGCGACGAACCCGGACCGGACCGGCTGCGCCGGGTGATCGGCTCGATGACCGAGACCGCGTGCGGGCCCGGCTTCCGCGGCTGCGCGTTCATCAACGCCGCCGCCGAGTTCGCCGACCCGGCCGGCCCCGTGCACCGAGCGGTGGTCGAGCACCGGCGGTGGCTGGCCGCCGCCGTCCAGGCCGACCTGGCCGCGGCGGGCCACCCCGACCCGGCCCGCGGCGCGGCGCACCTGGTGATGCTCCGCGACGGGGCGATGGTCGCGGGGCAGCTCGGCGACCCGGCACGGGCCCGCGACACCCTCCTGCGCGGCCTGCACGACCTGCTGGCCGAGACGGCCTGACCGAGACCCCGGAGCCCCGGCAGCCACCGATCCAGGTGTGACTTGGCTCACAATCGTCAGCCCCTCTTGAAACGGTCATGAAACCGGTTCCATCCTGTTTCAAGCACCCGCCGGAGGGAGATCGATGTCGATCCGCCAGGTGGCCGCCCGCGCGGGCGTGTCCGCCGCCACCGTGTCCCGGGTGTTCACCCAGCCCGACGCCGTCGCGGCCGACACCCAGCGCCGGGTCATGGCCGCGGCCGAGGAGCTCGGGTACGCCCCGAACCCGGTCGCCCGCTCGCTCGCCCGCGGTCGCACCGGCAACCTCGGGATCGTCGTGCCCGACATCGCGAACTCGTTCGCCGCGGTCATCACCAAGGCCGTCCAGAGCGAGGCGCTGCACGACGATTTCGCGCTGTTCATCGCCGGCTCCGACCACCGCCCGGAGGAGGAGTACCGGCTGGCCCGGGCGATCGCGTCGCAGGTCGACGGCCTGCTGCTGATCACTCCGGGGATGGCCGAGGAGAAGGTCCGGGAGGTCGCGGCCAGCACCCCGCTCGCGGTGTTCAACCGCGAGATCGACGGCTGCCCCGCGACGCTGGTCCCCGGCACGGAGGGCGCGACCCAGGCCGTCGAGCACCTGCACGCCCTCGGCCACCGCGAGATCGCCTACCTGGCCGGCCCACCGGTGTACTCGAACGCGATGCGCCAGGTCGCCTTCCGGGCGGCCTGCGACCGGCTGCAGATCACCGGGGTCGAGATCGATCTCGGCGACGCCCGGTTCTCGGCCGGCGTCCGGGCGGGCGACCTGGTGCTCGCCGCCGGGGTCAGCGCGGTCCTCGCCTACAACGACGAGGTCGCGGTGGGCGTGCTGAACCGGCTGGCCCACCGCGGCGTGGACGTGCCGCGGGAGGTCAGCGTCATCGGGTTCGACGACACCGGACTGGCCGAGATGGTGATCCCGCTGCTCACCACCGTGCGCCTGCCGGCGGCGGCCGCCGGAGCGGCGGCGGTGCGCATGCTCCTCGACGTCGTCAACGGGCGGGACGGGGCGGGCGGAGCCCGCCTGCACCTCAGCTCCGAGCTCGTCATCCGGTCCACCACGGCGCCGCCCGCACCGGCCCGCCGTCCGGGTGGGAGCACCTGATGACCGATCCGGACCTGCGCTACGAGGGCGCCCGCGAGCGCCGCACGCGCATCCTCGCCGCGCTCCGCCGACTCGGCTTCCTCTCCATCACCGATCTCGCCAGGGACCTGCGGGTCTCGCCGATGACCGTGCGTCGCGACCTGCACATGCTGGAGTCGAGCGGGGAGGTGCGCCTGGTGCACGGCGGCGCCAGCATCGCCCCGGACGCGCTCGGCGCGGCCTACCCGCGCGACGGGATGAGCGCGGCCCGGGACCGGGTGGCGACGCTGGCGGCGGGGTTGGTCGGGTCGGCGGACACCATCGCCGTCGACGCGGGACCGACGGCCCACGCGCTCGTCCGGGCGCTGCCCGACTCCTTCACCGGCTCGGTCATCACCCACTCGATGCCGGTGCTGCAACTGCTCACCGCGCACCCCTCCGGGGCGCGGCTGGTGGCGCTGGGCGGCGAGCTCCGCCCGGACCGGCACGCCTTCGTCGGGCCGTGCACCGAGACCGCGCGGTCGGCGGGCCCGCCGGCCCGTCGACCGCGCACCGGCGTCCCCGTTCCACCCCTTTCCGACAACGCGCCGAGGAGGTCGAGCGCGGGCGGGGACAGCCGGGGAATTCCCGTTCCTCGATGCCGGAGCGACCGCCGGGTGCCGATGTCGCGGTAGCCGGCGAGGCCGAGGATGCGACCGCGCACTTCGCGACTGCGCCGGGCCGGCTCGGCATCCACCGGGTCGAGCACCGGTCGAGCACCGGGTCGAGCACCGGCCGCCGGCGCCCCCGCGCGGCGATTCCGCCCGACCGCAGCTCGACGCCGCAGGCGCCGGAGAACGGGCGCTGGAGAGCGGGCGCGGAGTTCGCCGCCGGGTTGTCGACGTGCCCGATCGGCGTAGTTCCGGTACCAACGGGTAATAGAGATCGGGCCGTCGGGGCCGATCCGGAGGACGCCGGTCGCCAGCGACGCCGATCGACAGCGACGAGCCATACGAGAGGCTGTGCATGTCAGGCAACGCGACCTACCGCTACACCGAGACCGCCGTGCTGTCCGTCTGCGGGGTCGACGCGCCCCGCGTCGTGACCTCCGACGAGTTCGACGAGCGGCTGGCCGCGACGTTGCGCCGGGTCGGGCTGCGGCCGGGACTGCTGGAGCACCTGGCCGGCATCCGGGCCCGCCGCTGGTGGCCCGAGGACGTCAGCTTCTCCGACGCCGCCGCGATGGCCGGGGCGAAGGCGCTGGCCGAGGCCGGGGTGGATCCGGCCCGGGTCGGGCTGCTGATCGACACCTCGGTGAGCCGGGCGCACCTGGAGCCCTCGGCCGCGGTGGCGGTGCACGACGCCCTCGGGCTGCCCACGTCCTGCCAGAACTTCGACCTGGCCAACGCCTGCCTGGGCTTCCTCAACGGGATGCAGCTGGCCGCCATGATGATCGACTCCGGGCGCATCGAGTACGCGCTGGTGGTCGACGGGGAGGGTGCCCGGCACACCCAGCAGGTCACCCTGGACCGGCTCTGCGGTCCGGACGTCACCCGCGATGACGTGCTGGAGCAGTTCGCCACCCTCACCCTCGGGTCGGGGGCCGCGGCCATGGTGCTCGGCCGGGTCGACGCCCACCCCGAGGGTCACCGGGTGGTGGGCGGGGCCATGCGGGCGGCCACCCAGCACCACGAGCTCTGCATCGGCGACCTGGAGTCGATGACCACCGACGCCAAGGGCCTGCTGGACGCGGGGATGGAGCTCTCCCGCGACATCTGGACCGACGCCAAGGCCGAGTTCGACTGGTCGGAGATGGACCGCTACGTCGTCCACCAGGTGTCGAAGGTGCACACCGCGGCGATGTGCCGGACCATCGGCATCGACCCGGCACGGGTGCCGCTGAGCTTCCCCGACCGCGGCAACATGGGTCCGGCCGCGATCCCGTTCACCCTGGCCACCCAGGTCGACACGCTGCAGACCGGCGACCGGGTGCTGCTCATGGGAGCCGGCTCCGGGTTGAACGCCTGCTGCCTCGAGCTGGCCTGGTGACCGGCCCGGTCGCCCCCGCGGCGCTGCCGCCGCCGGGGCTGCCCGGGCTCGACCCGGCCTGGTCGCGGCTGGTCACCGCGGACGACGCGGACGGTGTCGCCCGCACCTGGCACGTGCTCGACAACGGCGCCGAGGCCACCGTCGGGACGATGCTGTGCGTGCACGGGAACCCGACCTGGGCCTACCTCTGGCGGCGCTTCATCGCGCAGGCACCGCCCGGATGGCGGGTCGTCGCGGTCGACCAGCTGGGCATGGGGTTCTCCGAGCGACCCGCCGAGCCGCGCACGCTGGCCCGGCGGATCGACGACCTGGACACCGTGCTGGGGGCGCTGGGGGTGACCGGCGCCGTTGTCCCGGTCGGGCACGACTGGGGCGGGCCGGTCTCGCTGGGGTGGGCGGTGGCGCACCCCGACCGGCTGCTCGGCGTGGTGCTCGGCAACACCGCGGTGCACCAGCCCGCCGGCTCGGCCGCGCCGACGCTGATCCGGCTGGCCCGGCTGCCGCTGCTGCGCGGGGTGGTGTGCACGGGCACTCCGACGTTCGTGCGGGCGACGAGCGCGCTGTCCCGCCCCGCGCTGCCCCGCCCGGTCCGCGACGCCCTGGCCGCGCCCTACGACTCCCCCGCCCGCCGCCGCGCGGTCGGGGACTTCGTGGCCGACATCCCGCTCGAACCCGGCCACGTCAGCGCGCCGGCCCTGGACGGGGTGACCGCCGGACTGGAGCGCCTGGCCGAGGTACCGGTGCTGCTCCTGTGGGGCCCGCGCGACCCGGTGTTCTCCGAGCGCTACTTCCGCGACCTGCTCAGCCGGCTCCCGCACGCCGACGTGCACCGCTACCCGCGGGCGTCGCACCTGGTCACCGAGGACGCCCCGGAGACCGCCGAGCACGCCTGGCGGTGGGTGGACGCCCTGTCCCGCGGTACCGCCGGCCCGCCCGACGCCCCGCCGGGCAGCCACCGTCCGCTGTGGACCGAACTGGTCAAGCGGGCCGGTGACTCCGCCCCGGCCGTGGTCGAGATGACCGCCGACGGCCACCGCGCCGTCCCGTTCGAACTGCTGGAACGGCGGGTGCGCGAGCTGGCCGCGGGTCTCGCCGCGGTCGGGGTGCGGGCGGGTGACCGGGTCGCGCTGCTGGTCCCGCCGGGCGCCGACCTGGTCGCGACCGCCTACGCGTGCTGGCGGGTCGGCGCCGTCGTCGTCGTGGCCGACGCCGGTCTCGGACCGGGCGGGCTGGTGCGCGCACTGCGCGGAGCCGCGCCGGACCACGTCGTGGGGATCCCGCGCGGGCTGGCCCTGGCCCGCGCGCTGGCCGTACCCGGCCGACGGGTGGTCGCCGGGCCGGTGGGCCGGGCCGGCGCGCGCCTGGTCGGGGCGACCGACCGGCTGGCCGAGCTGGCCCGGCTCGGCCGCGACCGCGAACCACCTCCGGCTCCGGCGGCCGACGCCGAGTGCGCGGTCCTGTTCACCTCCGGGGCCACCGGCCCGGCCAAGGGCGTGGTCTACCGGCACCGGCAGCTGGCGGCCCAGCTGGCGGCGCTGCGGGCGACGTTCGGGCTGGGGGCCGACGACAACGTGGTCGCCGCGTTCCCCCCGTTCGTGCTGTACGGGCCGGCGTTGGGGGTCACCTCCGCGGTGCCCGCGGCGGCCGCGCCCGGCACGCTCACCGCCGCCGCCCTGGCCGACGCGGTCGCCGCGGCCCGGGCGACCGTGGTGTTCGCCTCGCCCGCGGTCCTGCGCAGCCTGGTGTCCACCGCCGATGCCCTCACCCCCGCGCAGCGTTCCGCGCTGGGCGGGGTGCGCCTGCTGATCTCGGCCGGGGCACCGGTTCCGGTCGCCCTGCTGCACGCGCTGCGGGCCGTGCTCCCCGCGGCGGAGGCGCACACCCCGTACGGCATGACCGAAGCGCTGCCGGTCACCGACATCACCCTGGCCGGGATCGACGCCGCCGGGCCCGGGAACGGCGTGTGCGTGGGCCCACCGGTGCCGGGGGTCGAGGTGCGGATCTCCCCGCTGTCCGGGGACGGCGCGCCGACCACGGGCGCCGGGGTGACCGGCGAGATCCGGGTGCGCGCGGCGCACGTCAAGGACCGCTACGACCTGCTGTGGGCCACCGGCCGGGACGCGGCGAGCGTCGCGGGGTGGCACGCCACCGGCGACGTCGGGCACCTCGACGAGCAGGGCCGGCTGTGGGTCGAGGGCCGGCTCGGCCACGTGGTGCACACCGCCCGCGGACCGGTCACCCCGGTCGGCGTCGAGCAGCGGGTGCAGGACGTCGACGGGGTGCGG
>DASQMQ010000271.1:0-6147 GCA_035645455.1 Pseudonocardia sp. | reverse complement strand
CGGCCCTCCGACGACCGCACCACCGTCACCGCCGCCGCCGACCGGACCACTGCGTACGGCCCGACCGGTGGGACGGCTCCCGACGAGCGCACCACCGCCCTCGGCGACGGCCGCACCACCATCACCCCGGCTGCCGACCGGCCCACGGCGTACGGACCGCCGGTCGGCCCGACCGGTGGCGGTCCGGGCGGGGGTGGCTTCGGCGGCGGTCCCGGCGGACCGGGCGATGACGACCGGGCCGACCTCACCGAGGGCCCCCGGCCGCGGCGGCGGCGGCGCGGGCTGATCGGGGTCCTCGCCGTGGTCGGCGTGCTCGTCCTGCTCTACGTGGGCGACCTGGTGCTGAGCTCCGGATCGGTGCCGCGCGGGGTCACCGCGGCCGGCGTCGACATCGGCGGGATGAGCCTGGCCGCCGCCGAGCAGGAGCTGCGCGCCGAGATCGAGCCGCGCACCACCCGGCCCGTCCCGGTCACCGTGGGCGACGCCACCAGCGAGATCGACCCGGCCCGGGCCGGGCTGAGCGTCGACTGGGCCGGCACCCTGGACCGGGCCGGCACCCAGCCGCTCAACCCGATCACCCGGATCACCTCGTTCTTCGACGAGCGCGAGGTCGGGATCGCCACGAACGTCGACGGCGAGGCGCTCGACTCGGCGCTCACCGAGCTCAGCCCGATCGTCGACCGGGCGCCGGTCGAGGGTGGCGTCCGGTTCGAGGACACCACCCCGGTCGCGGTCGACCCGGTCGCCGGCCAGCAGCTGGACGTGCCGGCCGCCGGTGAGGTGCTGCGCACCGCCTGGGTGCTGCCCGGACCGGTGGTCCTGCCGCTGATCGTCCAGCAGCCGTCGACCACCACCGAGGACGTCGCCCGGGCGATCCAGGAGGTCGCCGAGCCCGCGGTCGCCGCCCCGTTCACGGTGATCGGCGAGGCCGGCACCGAGGGCATCGTGGAGCCGGAGGTGATCGCCGCGGCGCTGTCGTTCCGCGGCGAGCCCGGCGGGCTGGTCGCCGAGATCAACCGGGACGTCATCGTCGAGGACCTGACCCCGCAGCTGGCCGAGTCCGAGACCCCCGGCCGGGACGCCACCATCGACTTCTCCTCGGGTGCCCCGGTCGTCACCCCGTCCCAGGACGGGCGCGGCGTCGACTACGAGGCGACGCTCGCCGACCTGCTCACCGTGCTCACCGGCCCCGGCGACCGGGAGATCACCGCCGTGTACGCCGACAAGCCGGCCGAGCTGACCACCGACGAGATCGACGACCTGGGCATCACCGGGGTGATCGGCGAGTTCCAGACCGGCGGGTTCGCCCAGGACTCCGGGCGCAACATCAAGCGGGCCGCCGAGGTCATCAACGGCCTGGTCGTCCAGCCCGGCGAGACGTTCAGCCTGAACGAGGCCACCTCCCCGCGCAACGCCGCCAACGGCTACGTCGAGGCCGGGATCATCGACAACGGCGCCCCCGGGCGCGGCATCGGCGGCGGCGTCTCCCAGGTGGCGACGACGCTGTACAACGCCGCGTACTTCGCCGGCATGGTCGACGTGGAGCACAAGGAGCACAGCTTCTACATCAGCCGGTACCCCCCGGGCCGCGAGGCGACGGTGTTCGAGGGCTCCATCGACATGAAGTTCCGCAACGACAACCCCACCGGGGTGCTGATCCAGACCGAGTGGACGCCGACCACGCTGACCGTGCGGCTGTACGGGACCAAGCGCTACGAGGTCACCTCGACCCCGGGCCCGCGGACCAACCCGACCCAGCCCAGCGTGGTCAACATCCCGGCCGGCAAGCCGTGCGTGGCCGGCAACGGCTCGCCCGGCTTCAGCATCACCGACACCCGCACGCTCAAGGAGATCGCCACCGGCGAGGTCCGCAGCGAGACCCGCACCGTCAAGTACAACCCGATCCCGATCGTCCGCTGCGGGGGCTGATCCACTGCGCCCGTCCGGTGGTCGGGGGTTCCCGCGCGGCGGGACGCTTCGTACCCTCGGTGCCACCAACGGCGGTGGAATCGGGGTTCGGGCATGCGCATCGCGGACGTGCTGCGGAACAAGGGGAACGAGGTGGCGACGGTGGGCCCGGACGCCACCGTGGCGGAACTCGTCGGGGTGCTCGACGAGCACAACGTCGGCGCGCTCCCGGTCGTCGAGGACGGGCGGCTGATCGGCATCGTGTCCGAGCGCGATGTGGTGCGCCGCCTGCACGTGGAGGGTCCCGCGCTGCTCGGGTGCCGGGTCGCCGACATCATGTCGACCTCGGTCACCACGTGCTCGCCGGGCGACGGGGTGACCGACCTGGCCCGGATCATGACCACCCGCCGGTTCCGGCACATGCCGGTGGTCGCCGACGATGCCCTGATCGGCATCGTGAGCATCGGCGACCTGGTCAAGGCGCGCATCGACCAGCTCGAGGCCGAGCGCGAACAGCTCCAGTCCTACATCGCCGGCTGACCCCCGAACGCCAGGAAAGCCACCCTCACGACGCCGGACGTCCGGAGGGTGGCTTTCTCGGCACCGGGCGTGGGTCAGAAGGCGGCTTCCGGGAGGTCCATGAGGGAGTTGTCGGCCGTCTCGATGACCGTGCGCTGGCCGGTGAGCTGGGGCAGCACGGTCCGCGCGAAGAACCGGGCCGCGCCGACCTTGCCCTGGTAGAACGTCTCGTCGCGGGGCGCCACCGGGGCGCCCATGGCGGCCAGCGCCACCTCGGCCTGGCGCAGCAGCAGCCAGCCCACCAGCAGGTCGCCGACCGCCAACAGCAGTCGCACGGAGTGCTGGCCGACCTTGTAGAGGCTGGCCGGGTCCTGCAGCGACGCGGTCAGGTAGCCGGTCATCGCGCCGAACATGGCCTGCACGTCGGCCAGCGCGGTGGCCAGCAGGGCACGCTCCTCCTTGAGCCGGCCGTTGCCGGCCTCGGCCGCCAGGAACGCCGAGATCTCCCCGGTGACGTGCGCCAGCGCCTGCCCGTTGTCCCGGACGACCTTGCGGAACAGGAAGTCCAGCGACTGGATCGCGGTGGTGCCCTCGTACAGCGAATCGATCTTGGCGTCCCGGATGTACTGCTCGATGGGGTAGTCCTGCAGGTAGCCCGAGCCGCCCAGGACCTGCAGCGACTGCACCAGCAGCTCGCTGGCCCGCTCCGAGCCGACCCCCTTGACCAGCGGCAGCAGCAGGTCGTTGACCCGCTCGGCGAGCGCGACGTCGCGGCCCTCGGCCCGGCCGGCGCGGATCTCGTCCTGGTAGGTGGCGGTGTAGAGGTACAGCGCGCGCAGGCCCTCGGCGTAGGACTTCTGCAGCATCAGGCTGCGCCGCACGTCGGGGTGGTGGGTGATGGCGACCCGGGGCGCGGTCTTGTCCAGCATGCGGGTCAGGTCGGCGCCCTGCACCCGGTCCTTGGCGTAGGCCAGCGCGGCGAGGTAGCCCGCCGACAGCGTGCCGATCGCCTTGGTGCCGACCATCATCCGGGCGTACTCGATGACGTCGAACATCTGCGCGATGCCGTCGTGCACCTCGCCGAGCAGCCAGCCGACCGCGGGCACCCCGTGCTGGCCGAAGGTCAGCTCGCAGGTGGTGGAGGCCTTCAGGCCCATCTTGTGCTCGACGCCGGTCACGAACGCGCCGTTGCGCTCGCCGGGCTCGCCGGTCCGCGGGTCGAAGTGGAACTTCGGCACCAGGAACAGCGACAGGCCCTTGGTGCCCGGCCGCGGGGTGATCCCCGGGCCCTCCGGGCGGGCCAGCACCAGGTGCATGATGTTCTCGGTCAGGTCGTGCTCGGCGGAGGTGATGAACCGCTTGACGCCCTCGACGTGCCAGCTGCCGTCGGGCTGCGGGACGGCCTTCGTGCGCCCGGCGCCGACGTCGGAGCCGGCGTCCGGCTCGGTCAGCACCATCGTCGCGCCCCACCCGCGATCGATCATGAGCCGGGCCCAGCGCCGCTGCTCCTCGGTGCCCCGGTGGTCGATCACGGCCGCGAAGTTCGGGCCGGCCAGGTACATGAACGCCGCCGGGTTCGAGCCCAGGACGAGCTCGGAGGCGGCCCACTGCACGGTGGACGGGATGCCGTAGCCGCCCAGCTCGACCGGCAGGCCCAGCCGCCACCACTCGCCGTCCAGCAGGGTGCGGTAGGAGTCCTTGAGCGACTGCGGCAGCGTCACGCTGTGGGTGGCCGGGTCGAACACGGGGGGGTTGCGGTCGGCGTCGGCGAACGACTCGGCCAGCGGCCCGACCGCCACCGCGTTCAGTTCGGTGAGCACCCCACGCACGGTGGCCTCGTCCACGTCGTCGGACGCCGCGGCGCCCAACCGGTCCTGCACGCGGAACACCTCGAACAAGGTGAACTCGAGGTCCCGCAGGTTGCTCCTGAAGTGGCCCATGGTCCCGGTTGGCTCCTCGACCTAGCAGTACTCGTCGGTAACCAAGCATATTACTCATCAGTAACCCCGACAAGTGTGAACCGCCCGCCGACCGTCCCACGTCCGGGTATCACTCCTTGGTGCCCCGCCCGTTGTGCCCGCTCCGGCGGTGATCGAGGGTCCGACGTGACCCGGCCCCCGGCGGGCCGGTGAGGCGAGGAGACCAGTCGTGGGTGGAGCGGGCCTGTCGCGGCGGGCGGTGCTGATCGGCGGGATGACCGGGTTGCTGACCGTGACCGGGTGGACGCTGGAGGCGGATCGGGCGCTGGCCACCGCGCCGCCGTTCGTGGACTGCGCGGGCTGGGGCGCCCGGCCGCCGTCGGCACCGTCGCGGATCTGGAACCGGCGGCCGGTGCGGATCCTGGTGCACCACACCGCGACCCCGAACGTGCGCGACCTGAGCCGGGCCGCGGCCGTCGCGCTGGCCCGCGGCATCCAGAACTTCCACATGGACCGGCGCGGCTGGACCGACTCCGGCCAGCACCTGACGATCAGCCGCGGCGGTGTCGTGCTGGAGGGTCGTCACCGCAGCCTGGAGATGCTCGCCGGCGGCACCCGTGCGGTGCAGGGGGCGCACTGCACCGGCCAGAACGTGGTGGCGGTGGGCATCGAGAGCCAGGGCACCTACCTCGACGTCGACCCGCCGCCGGAGCTGTGGAACGGGCTGCGCGAGACCTGCGCGCACATCTGCCGGCGGTACCGCATCGCGCCCGGCGAGATCTTCGGGCACCGCGACTTCAAGAACACCGCCTGCCCGGGCGACCGGCTCTACGGGATGCTCCCGCTGCTGCGCTCGGAGGTCGCCGGTCTGCTGGGCCGGCGCGTCGAGAGCGCTCCGGACGGCGGGGTGGGGGACCCGGCGGTCGCGCGCGCGACCTGGCCGCTGCTGCGCCCCGGCGATTCCGGCACCGACGTGCTCGCCGCCCAGCTCCTGCTGCGCGCGGTCGGGGTGGCGGGGGTGGCGCCCACCGGCCGGTTCGACGCGAGCACCGACGAGGCCGTGCGGGCGTTCCAGCAGTGGCACCGGGCCGAGGAGGTCAACGGTCTGCTCGGGGCGGAGTCCTGGCCGGTGCTCGCCGCCGAGGCCGGCCACCGGCCGGGCGACGGCGACGTCCACCGGGCGGTGCGGGTGCTCGCGGGGCTGCGCCGGACCGAGGCCGCCCGGGCCGGGGTGACCGGCTCCCGGGTGCCGGACCTGCCGCAGTGGCAGCGGCTGCTCGGCACCGGCGGCGTCCCGATCGACCCGCTGTGCGATCCACCGCTGCCCCCGGGCTGATCCGGGAAAATCCCGGCACGGACGTCGATGTTCGCCCGATCGGCTGCCGCTCATCGGGTGACGTGGGCCACCATGAGTACGCTCGGCCTGCCCGTCCGCCTCTACGACCAGGGAGCGGTGCACCAGCAGCCGCGGTTCGTCCGGAGAAGGGGTGGGCGCGTGACACGGCCGGTCGGAGTTGCCTCGCAGACGCGCACCGGACCGGCGCCCGCGGAGCCGTCCGGTCCGGTGCCCGGGGAGTCCGCGGTCGCCGGGTCCCCGGTGGCCCGCCGACTGGTCCGGGACGCCGCAGCCGGGTCGCCCGCCGTCCGCCGGGTGGACGTGGTCGGGGCCGGCGGGCACGGCAAGACCGTGCTGCTGGAGGCGCTGGCCCGGGCGTTCGAGGCGGCCGGGCTGGCGGTCCGGGGCGGGGTGCCCCCGACCGCCGAACCGTTGGCGCCCGCGGTGGCCGTGCTGGTCGACGAC
>DASQMQ010000270.1:0-5380 GCA_035645455.1 Pseudonocardia sp. | reverse complement strand
GGGCGCGGGATGGAGACGTCATCGGGTCCGTCACCGCTGTCCGGGGGGCGGTCAGGCATCGCGGGAGTATGCCACGATCGGGTGAGACGTACATCATGGGCGCGGTGCCGGTCCGACCGCCGACCTGGCCGGGGAGCTGCTGCACCAGGTGTCCACGCTCGCCGGGGCGACCGCGCCCGTCATCCCGGACGGCCCGGAAGTGCTCGGACTATCGTCCTGGTCGACACAGCCACCGAGGGAGGACGGTGCCCGATGCCCGTGCAGGTCATCGACGTGCGAGCGACCAGCGCGGCACCGCCCGCCGCCGTGTGGCGGCTCCTGTCGGACAGCTCGACGTGGCCGTCGTGGACACCGATCGACGAGCACCGGGCGGAGCGTTCGGCGCGCGCGGACGGCACCGGTGAGATCCGGGTCTTCCGCAACGGCAGGTACACGGTGCGCGAGGAGATCGTCGAATTCCGCCCGGTGCGCCGGCTCAGCTACGCCCTGCTCGACGGCCTCCCGCTGCGGGACTACCGCGCCGACATCGACCTGACCGAGCGTCCGGACGGCGGGACGGACGTCCGCTGGCACACGAGGTTCAGGCCCCGGGTGCCCGGCACGGGGGCGCTGTTCCGCCGGCCGCTCCACCGCGCGACGCAGGAGTTCGTCGCCGGGCTGGTGCGGCACGCGGCGCTGCAGGACTCGGCGGGCGGTCCGGACGGCACGGCATGACGGGCGGCCGTGGCCCGTCGGGGCAGGACGACGCGCCGGCCGTGAGCGACGGCCGGGCGCCGGTCGAGTGGGACGCGGCGGCGTACGCCCACCTGTCGACGCCGCAGCAGGCCTGGGCGGACGACGTCCTCGCCCGGCTCCGGTTGGCCGGCGACGAGACCGTCCTCGACCTCGGCTGCGGAGCCGGGATCGTCACCGCGCAGCTCGCCGAACGGGTGCCGCGGGGACGGGTCATCGCGGTCGACGCGTCGACCGCGATGATCGCCGAGACCTCGAACCGGCTCGGCGGGCGGGTGACGGGGGTGGTCGCCGACCTGCGGGTCTTCGTCTGGCCGGACCCCGTCGACGTCGTCTTCTCCACGGCGACGCTGCACTGGGTGCCCGAGCACGCAGGACTGTGGCGGCGCCTGCGCGCCATGCTCCGCCCGGGCGGCGCGGTCGTCGCGCAGTACGGCGGGCGGGGCAACATCCCGGGGGTCGAGGACGCGATGGCGGAGCTGGCCGGACGCGCTCCGTTCCGCGAGCACCTCTGGCCGTTCGCGTCCCCGTGGACGTTCGAGTCGGCGGACACCGCGGAGGCACAGGCCGTCGCCGCGGGCTTCGGCGAGGTCCGGGCGTGGACGGAGCGGCGGCAGGCGCGGCCCCCGGACATGCCGGCGTTCCTCGCGAACGCGGTCGCGGTCCCGGCGCTGGACCGGCTGCCGCAACCCCTGCGAGCACCGTACGTCGACAGCCTGCACGCAGCACTGGGCCGGCCGCGGGAGCTCTCCTACGTGCGGCTGAACGTGGATGCGACCGCGTAGGGGCGGGTCGCCGGTCGTGGTGCTCCCCCGCCGCGTCGAGCACCGCTCCTGATCCACCCGGGTCCCGCTCACCATGGCGACGGGCCGGTCAGTCGCGCAGGTTCAACGTCGCGATGGCGTGCTCGATCCAGGCCGTGCGGAATCGGTCCGGGGCGAGGTCGCCGGGTGTGTGCCCGATGAGGACGTCGAGGATCGGGTAGTAGGTCAGCGATGCGACGAGCACGGCCGCGGTGGCTTCGGGGTCGGCGACGTCGGTCCTCCCCTCCTCGCGCAGCCCGGTGATCCAAGCGGTGCCGCGGTCGTAGACGTTCGCGACGACGCCCTGCCACATGCGTTCGAACAGATCGGGGAAGCCGGCGAACTCGCGGATCATCAGCCGGATGAGCTCGCGGTCGGCGGACATGAACGCCCAGACCACGTCGGCGAGCACCCGCAGGGCCTCGCGCGGGTCGTCGGGGAGGCGGGCGTCGCTGGTTTCGGCGTTGCGGGCCGCGAGCCGCTCCAGGTTGTCGTGCACGGCGTGTTCGAGGATCGCGGCCTTCGACGGGAAGTGCTTGTAGAGCGCACCGGAGCCAGGGGTGAGGCCGCAGGCGATCTGGATGTCGGCGACGGTGGTGGCGTCGTAGCCGCGGGTGGCGAACAGGTGGACTGCCTCGTCGAGGATGCGACGGCGGGTGACGCCGGGGGTTGTCCGAGCCATAGTGAGAAACTACTCTCTTTCTATGGTGGAAGTGACCGTGGAAGAGACCGTGTCGTGCACGCCGGACGACTTCCTGGGGCTGGTCATGGATCCGCGGCGGTACGCGCAGGTCGACCGGAAGCTGGGTCCGATCGACTGGGTGCGCCGCCACGGGGACGTCACCGAGTTCCGGTTCCGCTCGGCTCTGCCGGGGATCCCGGGTCCGGGGCCGACGATCGTGTCGCGGATGACGCTCACGCCCGGCGAACGGATCGACGTCCGGCTCCCGGATCGCCCGGAGAACCGGTTGGCCCGCCGGGTCTCGACGTTCTCGGCGAGCTTCTCCTGCGTTCCGTTCGCGGACGGGATCCGGGTGACCAGGACGATCGCGTTCGGGTTCAAGGGCCCGGTCCGGTGGGTGGTGGAGCCGATCCTGCGCCGGACGCTGCCAGCCGATGTCGAGGAGGAGATCCGGGGTGTGAAGCGACTGCTGGAGCGTCGACAGGAGTAGTGGACCAGCCCGCGCCGCCGCAGTCGCGCATCGTGCCGGGGAGCAGTCGAGCACTCCGGGGTACTGCCGTCCCCATGCCACGTGTATCCGGGGTGGAGCAGGCCGAGCACGTCCGAGCTCCAGCTGGCCAGCAGGTCCGGGCGGGTCATCGCGACGCCGAGGACGTGGATGCCGCCCCATTCGTGCCCGACCAGGTGTACGGGCCGTCCGAGCGCGCCCAGCTCGTCGGCCAGCCACTGCCGGTACTCGGCCATCGTCGCTCCCCGGTCGACGGGCACCGGAGCGCCGAAGCCGGGAGGCGACAGCCGCAGCACCTCCGGCACGCCGCGTTCGCGCAGGGCCGCGGCCAGCGGATCCCACGCTGCTGCGGTCTCGCGGGGTGGGTCCATGAGGTGCCACGCGATCACGACAGGGGCGTGGGCGCGCGCGGTGGTCGGGGGTGCGGCCAGACAAGACCGAGCTCGTCGATGCGCTGCTCGACGACGTACTCGCCGGCGTGGCGGAGCCCCGGCCGGCACCACCGACCTGGTCGAGGGCCTCACCACCATGCTGGTCTCCACCTACAGGACGCTGCTCGAGCACCGCGACCTGGTGCCCCTCTACCTGGCCCGGCAGGGTGCCCGCGGGCCCCGTGCCGTGCAGCTCGGCGCGACGATGGACACCCTGCTGGCCCGGGCCGGCGTGCCCGAGGACGAGATCGGGCGGGCGCGCCGGGCGCTGATCGTGCACACCATCGGCTGGGCGGCGATCGCCGCCGGTGATGACGGGCCGATCCCCCCGGCGGAGAGCGACGACGGGTTCGCCGTCGCCCTGCGCTGGTTGCTCGCCGGGATCATCGACGGCTCATGAGGACCTCCGGGTAACGCGGTCCTGTGGCTCGCCTGCGACGAGGCGCGCTACGTCACCGGGGCGACCCAGGTGATCGACGCCGGTGCGACGGCGCCGTTCACGATCCCGCACGGCTGAGGGGCCGGGAGCCGCTGGAAGCGCGCCCGAAGGCGCGGTCAGCGGCGCCGGTACACGAGTCGGCGCAGCAGGGTCTCGGCCGGGCCGCGCGAGCCGGCCCGCGCCAGCAGCACCGCCAGGCCCACCCCGGACACCCACACGGCGACGGCCAGGCCGTAGGCGGCGGTGGTGCCCAGCTGGTCGCCGAGCCCGAACCCCCAGGCCGCCAGCAGCGGGGCGAACAGCACCGACTGCCACAGGTAGCAGGTGAGCGACCGTTCCCCGGTGGCGGCGATCGCGCCGACGAGGCCGCTGCGGCCACGTCCGCGCAGCCGCAGCGCGATCAGGCCGAACAGGGCGACGTAGCCGGCTCCCGCGGCCACGCCGGTCGCGATGTGCAGCACGCCCACCGCGCCGTTGACCAGCGGGTCGGGGTTCCAGAACCCGCCGACGGTCAACCCGTGGGGCAGCCCGCCCAGCACCCCGAGCGGGATGCCGACGCCCGCGATGCGGCGCAGCCGGGCCTCGTGCTCCCAGGGCCGGTCCAGCAGCCCGGCGCGGGCCATCCGCACACCGATCAGCATCGGCCCGAGCAGACCGATGAGCACTGTGGACAGCGCCAGGGTGACGCCCCACTCCACGAGGCGGTCCACCGCCGCCAGCAGGTAGGAGGGGTTCTCGCCCGGTTCGGTGAGGCCCGCCGTCGCCGGATCGGTGAAGCCCAGCAGCAGCGAGAGCAGCACCACGCTGACCGCCGTCCACACCGCGAGCACCCGCGGCGACCGGTGCAGGAACAGCAGGGTCACCAGCAGTCCCATCGCGCCGTAGGGCCCGAGGATGTCGCTGGTGAACAGCAGCAGCGCGTGCACGGCGCCGAACAGCACGAGGAAGACGTTGCGCCGCAGCAGGATCCCGCGCACCGCGGGCCACTCCGCGCCGCTGTCGAGCTGGCGGCGCATCAGCTGCACCATGCCGTAGCCGAACAGCAAGGCGAACATCGGGTAGGACCGCCGGTCGACCACGGCTGTGACCAC
The DNA here is from genome assembly GCA_035645455.1 of Pseudonocardia sp. Classification (GTDB taxonomy): domain Bacteria; phylum Actinomycetota; class Actinomycetes; order Mycobacteriales; family Pseudonocardiaceae; genus Pseudonocardia. The sequence goes on along the minus strand of DASQMQ010000270.1, from coordinate 694 downwards.
CACGTCGAGCACGTTGTCGAGCAACCCGCCACCGACCGGGCGGTGCCCCGGCTCGAGCTGGACGCCGTAGACGTAGGTCGTCACGTTGGCCAGCGCGATGAACAGCAGCACCGCTCCGCGGGCCAGGTCCGGCGCGAGCGAGCGCTCCGCGCGGCTCACCGGGCCGCGGTGCCCCGCTGCCGCCCGGGCGGGCGGCTGCGGCGCGGTCGCTCCGTCGCCGGGCGGGGGGGTGGACATCTGGCCCTCCTCAGGACGCAGTCGGCCAGCACGCCGAGCCGGCCGGTTCGGCGTGCTGGTGCGGATGCGCAGTACACCGCGCTGCCCCGCCCCGACGGGTCACGTCCTCGTCGCGATCAGGTGTACGGCCGGGGTGTCGGCGAGCGACCCGAACCTCGACGTCGACGACACCCGCGCGGCCAGCACGTAGTAGCTGGCGTAGCGGCCGGCCCCGAAGACCAACCGGGCCTCCGGCTCGACCATGGCCCGACGCGAGGCGCCCGGACCACCCCTCGGTCCTGACCGACCAGCCCTGGGGGCTGGTCGAACCTCTCCTGCCGGCGGGCTGGCAGGAGTTCGGTCCGGGCGTCCACCGATGAGTTCTGCCTCGCCGTGCGGTCCTGACACCATGACCCAGAGCAAGACACACCTCGGGCAGGTCGCGACGATCGTGATCCCGGTCTCCGACCAGGCGGCC
>DASQMQ010000269.1:0-12969 GCA_035645455.1 Pseudonocardia sp. | reverse complement strand
GGGCCGGGTCAGCCGACGAGGGCGATGGCGAACGCCTCGGGCGGCACGGTCAGCGCCGCGCCGGAGCCCTCGACCGGCTCGCTGGCCAGCAGGACCCGCCGCACCGGCCCGCTCATGGCCAGGGTCACCGGGTCGGCGCCGAGGTTGCAGGCCACCCGCAGCCGGCCGCGGTGCAGCACGATCGTGCGGGCCCGCTCGTCCACGTCGACCTCGACCTCGTCCAGCCACGGGTCGGACAGCTCCGGCCACGCCCTGCGCAGCGCGATCAGCTCCCGGTGCATCCGCAGCAGGCTGGCGTGCGGCTCGCCGACCGGCTCGTCCCAGTCCAGCTTCGAGTCGGTGAAGGTGGACTCGGCGTTCGGGTCGGGCACGTCGGCGTCCCCCCAGCCGTGCTCGGCGAACTCCGCCCGGCGGCCGTTGCGCACGGCGTCGCGCAGGTGCTCGTCGGGGAAGTAGGAGAAGAACTGCCACGGGGTGCGGGCGCCCCACTCCTCGCCCATGAACAGCATCGGGGTGAACGGTGAGCTGAACACCAGGGCCGCGCCGCAGGCCAGCAGCCCGGGGGAGACGGTCGCGGTGAGCCGGTCGCCGGTGGCCCGGTTGCCGATCTGGTCGTGGTTCTGCAGGTAGGCCAGGAACCGGTGGCCGGGGATTCGCCGGGTGTCCACGGGGGCGCCGTGGTTGCGCCCGCGGAAGCTGGACCAGCTGCCCTCGTGCAGGAACGCCCGGGTGAACACGTGCCCCAGCCCGGTCAGCCCGGCGGTGGCGAAGTCGGCGTAGTAGCCCTGGTCCTCGCCGGTCAACGCGGTGTGCAGGCTGTGGTGGATGTCGTCGGCCCACTGGGCGTGCATGCCCAGCCCGCCGGCCTCCCGGGCGGTGACCATCCGCGGGTCGTTCAGGTCGGACTCGGCGATCAGCGACAGCGGTCGGTTCAGGTGCGTGCTGAGCGATTCGACCTCGACGGCGAGCTGTTCGAGCACGTGCACGGCGCGGGTGTCGCGCAACGCGTGCACGGCGTCCACCCGCAGGCCGTCGACGTGGAAGTCGCGCAGCCACATCAGCGCGTTGTCGATCATGTAGCGGCGGACCGGCTCGGAGTGCGGGCCGTCCAGGTTGAGCGAGGGGCCCCAGATGTTCGACCCGGCGAAGTACGGGCCGAAGCGGTCCAGGTAGGCCCCGGACGGGCCGAGGTGGTTGTAGACGACGTCCAGCACCACACCCATGCCGCGGGCGTGGCAGGCGTCGACGAACCGCTTGAAGCCGTCCGGTCCGCCGTAGTTCTCGGTGACCGCGTACCAGCCGACGCCGTCGTAGCCCCAGTTGCGCGGGCCGTCCACGGCGTTGACGGGCAGCACCTCCACCAGGTCGACGCCCAGCTCGGCCAGGTGGTCCAGGCGGGTGATCGCGGAGTCGAACGTGCCGGCCGGGGTGAACGTGCCGATGTGCAGTTCGTAGAGCACGCTGCCGGGCAGCTGGCGGCCGGTCCAGGACCGGTCGGTCCAGCGGTGCCGGCCGCCGTCGTAGACCCGGGACGCGGCGTGCACGCCGTCGGGCTGCCAGCGCGAGCGCGGGTCGGGCAGCGGGGTCTCGTCGTCGTCGAGCAGGAACGCGTAGGCCGTGCCGGGCAGGGCGTCCGGCACGCCCGCCCGCCACCAGCCGGCACCGTCGGGCTCCATCGGGTGCGGGGTGCCGTCGACCAGCACCCGGACCCGGTCCCGCAGCGGTGCCCACACCGCGAAATCAGTCACGGCCGAAATCCTGCCGTCCGCGGCCGGTCCGCGCCGGTCGGGGTGCGGTGATCCCGGCCGCCCGGAGCGCGGTCAGAGGCGGCGGTAGCCGGGGTGGACGCCGGGGGTGAGTCCGTGGTCGGCGGCGATCCGGGCGAGCAGGACGGTGAGGGTGGTCCGCTCGTCCTCGTCCAGGGCGGCGCAGACCGCGGCGTCGTGGTCGCGCGCCACCTCACCGATCCGCCGCAGCAGCTCGTGGCCGGCGTCGGTGACGTGCAGGGCGTGCAGGCGGCGGTCGTCGGGGTTGCGCCGGCGCTCGATCAGCCCGCGCTCGTCGAGCCCGTCGACCAGCGCGACCAGCCGGCTCGGCGGCGTGCCCAGGTGCCGGGCCAGGGCCTGCTGCGACTGCCCGGGCGCCGCGGCCACCGCCCGCAGCAGCCCGGTCTGCGGCGGGGTGAGGTCCAGCGAGGCGATCCGCTCGGCGAACCGGGCGGCGGCGTGCGAGCCGATCTGGGCGAGCAGGAACGCCGCGCCGGGACCGTTCGGCCGGGATGCGCGGTCCGTCGCGGGGAGGTCGTCGGGGCGGGTCACGGCGTGATCGTAACACTTGACAAATCATATACACAGTAGAATCGTTCTCGGCATGAACGGATTGCCGAACGACCTCGCGCCCCCGCCCCGGCCGACCCGTCGGTCCCAGGAGGGCCCACCGCTGATCGTCCCGGCCCTGGCCCTGACCGGACTCACCGTGGCCGGCGCCGTCCTCGGCGGCGCCGGGCCCCGCCCGGACTCCGCCCCGGCCGACGTGCTCGCCTACGCCGCCGCCAACCCGACCGCCATGGCGCTCGCCGCCACCCTGCTGCTCGGCTCGGCCTTCCCGCTGCTGGTCTACGCGGCCACCGCGGTCACCCGGTTGCGCCGCCTGGGCGTCTCCGCGCCCGGCCCGCTGATCGGTCTGGCGGGCGCGGTGCTGGCCGCGGGGTCTGCACTGGCCAGCGCGCTGTTCGGCTGGACGGCCGCGCAGACCGCGGGCCTGGGTGAGCCCGCCCTGGCCCGCACCCTGGCCACGCTGTGGTTCGCCACCGGCGGGGTCGGCTTCGTCGCGCCGTTCGGGCTGCTGGTGCTGGGCCTGGCGGTGCCGGCGGTGATCCTGCGGCTGCTGCCCCGCTGGCTGGCCTGGACCGGGCTGGGCATCGGAGTGCTGGCCGTGCTCAGCACGTTCGCGCTGCTCACACCGCTGCTCTACGCGCTGCTGCCGATCGGCCGGTTCGGCGGGTTGCTCTTCCTGGTCGGGCTGGCCGTGCTGCTGCCGCACACCGCCCGCGACGTCCGCGCCGCCCGTCCCACGACCTGAGGAGGACCCGATGCCGCACCCGTTCCGCTTCGGAGTCATCGCCGCCCCGCGCGGTCCGGGGCAGCAGTGGCTCGCCGCCGCCCGCCGGGTCGCAGACCTCGGCTACACCACCCTGCTCAGCCCGGACGGCGTCGGGCTGCACGCGCCGTTCCCCGCCCTCGGCGCGGTCGCCGGGGCCGTGCCCGGGCTGCGGGTCGGCACGTTCGTGCTGGCCGCACCGATGCGGGCGCCCCGGCAGGCGGCCTGGGAGGGGCACAGCCTGGCCGTGCTGTCCGACGACCGGTTCGAGTTCGGGATCGGCACCGGCCGCCCGGACGCCCGCGCCGCGGCCGAGTCGTTCGGGCGGGCGTGGGGGACCGGCGCCGACCGGCTGGCCGCGGTCCGCGACAGCATCGCCGCGCTCCGCGAGCTCGACGGCCCGGACCGGCGCACGCCGGTGATGGTCGCCGCCGGCGGCCCGCGGGCGCTGCAGCTCGCGGCCGCGCAGGCCGATGTCGTCGCCCTGGCCGCGCGCCCGCTCGCCCCGCGTTCCGAGGTCGTCGAGATGGCCGCCGACCTGCGCCGGCGGGCCGGCGATCGGGACGTCGAGCTGCTGATGAACCTGTTCGTCGTGGGCGACGAGGCACCGCCGTGGACCCGGCAGGTCCTCGGCGTCGACCCGGCCGACCTGCACCGGGGCGACGCCCTGGGCGCGCTGCGCGGCACCCCCCGGCAGATGGCCGACGAGCTGCGGCGCCGCCGCGACGAGGTCGGCGCCACCTACTACGCCGTCGACCAGTCGTTCGTCGACACCCTCGCCCCCGTCGTCGCCCTGCTCGCCGGTCGTGCGTGAGCCTCGTGCCCATGGCAGGAGACTCACGCACGACGCCTTGATCAGGCGGGGCGGACGAGCAGGGCGACCGGGTAGCGGCGCAGGAGGTCGGACAGCAGCGGGGCGGAGCCGGCGACGGGCTCGTCGGTGAGCACGTCGTGCCAGTCGGTGGCGCCGTCGGGCAGCGGGAGCACGGTGTCCTGCCAGCCGCCGCGCCCGGCCAGCCCGACCGGCAGCCGGGTGGCCACCGCGACCAGCTTCGGCGAGCGCTGGAACGCCACCACGTGCTCGGCGGCCGGGCCCTCGGCGCGCACCGGCCGGTAGCCGACGAACTCCTCGGGCCGGTAGCGGCGCAGCCGCAGCGCGTTCACCGTGACCAGCAGCTTGACCGCGCCCGCGGTGTCGTCGGTGTCGTCGTCCGGTGCGTCCAGGTCGGGCAGCCACCCCTCGTCGAGGCGGGCCAGCAGCCTGCGGCGCAGCGCCCAGTCGATCGGGCGCCGGTTGTCCGGGTCGACCAGCGAGTACTCGAACAGCTCGGTGCCCTGGTAGACGTCGGGCACCCCGGGACCGGTCAGCTGCAGCAGCTTCTGGCCCAGCGAGTTCGACCGGCCCGGCCCGTCGATCCGGGCCACGAACTGCTCGATCTCGGCCACCAGCGCGGCGTCGGCGAGCACCTCGCCGGTCCAGGCCGCGACGGCCTCGTCGACCTCGGGCACCGCGTCGACGTGCGAGGTGACCAGCTTGGCCTCCTTGGCCGCCTTGCCCAGGTACCCGGTCATCCGCTCCGCGGAGATCGGCCAGGCGCCGAGCAGGTTCTGCCAGGCCAGCAGGTCCAGCGAGCGGTCGGGCAGCGGGTACGCGTGCGACCACCGGTGCAGCCGCTCACCCCACTCGCCGGCCAGCTCGGCCAGCACCGCCAGCCGGGCCCGCACGTCCTCGGACCGCTTGGTGTCGTGGGTGGACAGCGTGGTCATCGTCGACGACCAGGACGCCTCGCGGGCGGCCATCGCGGCGTGGAACTCCGTCGGGCCGACGCCGAACCGGGACGGGTCGCCGCCCACCTCGTTCAGCGCCGCGAACCGGTTCCACCGGTAGAACGTGGTGTCCTCCACGCCCTTGGCCATCACCATGCCGGAGGTCTGCTGGATGCGGGTGGCCAGCTCTGCGTGCGGGTCGGCCAGCATGGCCGCCCGGATCGCCGACAGCACCTCGGCCAGGTCGGGGCGGTGGCTGCGGGCCACGCTCACCGCGGTGTCCAGCGCGGAGCGCCCCTCCGGCAGGTAGGACCGGTACACCGGGAACCCGCACAGCAGCTCCAGCACCGCGGCGTGCACCGCGGAGCCGGCGAAGTGCTGGCCCGGCTCCGGCCGGAAGGTCCGGGCGATCCGGGCGACCTCGGCGGCCAGGATGGTGCCGGCGACCTCCTGGCGGGCGGCGTGCTCGGCGGTGTGCAGCGACTCCCGGCGCCGCACGTGCGCGGCGGCGATCTGGGTGATCAGCCCGGCCCCGGCCGGGTCGACGAACACGCCCTGGATCTCGCGCAGCGCCTCGTAGCCGGTGGTCCCGTCGACCGGCCAGGACGCCGGCAGCGCCTCGCCGACGCCGAGGATCTTCTCCACCACCAGCCAGCGGTCCGGGCCGATCGCCGCGCGCAGCCGGTGCAGGTACTCGCCCGGGTGCGACAGGCCGTCCGGGTGGTCGATGCGCAGCCCGTCCACCTCGCCCGCGGCGACCCACCGCAGCACCTCGCGGTGGGTCTTGTCGAAGATCTCCGGGACCTCGACGCGCACCGCGGCGAGCGTGGAGACGTCGAAGAACCGCCGGTAGGTCAGCTCCGCCGCGCCGCGGCGCCAGGAGACCAGCCGGTAGTGCTGGCGCTGGTGCACCTCCTGCGGGCTGCCCTCGCCGGTGCCCTCGGCGACCGGGTAGGCGTGCTCGTAGTAGCGCAGCTCGGTGCCGTCCGCGGACAGCTCCAGGTGCTCGGCGAGCACCCTCTCCTCGTCGGCCGGGTCGTTCTCGGCGCCGAGCACGGGCAGCAGCACCGGCCCGGCGTCCCAGTCGATGTCGAAGGTGTCGGCGTGCTCGGAGGCCCGGCCGCGGGCCAGCACGTCCCACCACCACGGGTTGGCCTTCGCGACCTCGACCCCGACGTGGTTGGGCACGATGTCCAGCACGAACCGCAGGCCGCGCTCGTGCACCGCGGCGACCAGCGCCCGCCGGCCCTGCTCGCCGCCGCGCTCGCCGGACACCCGGGTGGGGTCGACGACGTCGTAGCCGTGGTTGGACCCGGCGCCGGACTCCAGCAGCGGGGACGCGTAGAACGCGCCCGCGCCCAGTTCGTCCAGGTAGGGCAGCAGGTCCAGGGCGTCGGTGAAGGTCTGCTGCGCGGAGAGCTGGACCCGGTAGGTCGACGACGGCCCGGTCACGACGGCGACCCGTCGATGCGCTGCAGCACCAGCACCGAGCGGGCCGGCACGGCGTGCACCGCGCCGGCTTCGACGATCGGTGGATCGGCGGCCACCACACCGGGTGCGGTGGACAGCGTGATCACCTCGCCGGCCGCGGTGTCCACCACGATCGCCCAGGTCCCGCCGTACTCCGGTCCGGGGATGCGCACGTCGATGTCCTCGTGGTGGGCGTTGAGGCAGAGCAGGAACGAGTCGTCGGTGACCGGCTCGCCGCGGGTGTCGTGCTCGTCCATGCCGGCCCCGTTGAGGAACGCGGTGACGCACTTGCCGAACCCGGAGTCCCAGTCCTGCTCGGTCATCTCCTCGCCGGCCGGGGTGAACCAGGCGATGTCGGGCAGCGGGGCGTCCGAGCGGCGGCGCGGCCGGATCGGGCGGCCCTGGAAGAACCGGCGCCGGCGGAACACCGGGTGCCCGCGACGCAGCGCGGTGACCCCCGCGGTGAACCCGATCAGCCCGGCGTTCTTGCCGGCCAGCGACCAGTCCACCCAGGCGATCTCGCCGTCCTGGCAGTAGACGTTGTTGTTGCCGTGCTGGGTGCGGCCCAGCTCGTCGCCGTGCAGCAGCATCGGCACGCCCTGGCTGAGCATCAGGGTGGCGATGAAGTTGCGCTGCTGGCGGGCCCGCAGCTCCAGCACCGCGGCGTCGTCGGTGGGGCCCTCGACGCCGCAGTTCCAGGACCGGTTGTGGCTCTCCCCGTCCTTGTTGTCCTCGCCGTTGGCCTCGTTGTGCTTCTCGTTGTAGGAGACCAGGTCGTGCAGGGTGAACCCGTCGTGCGCGGTCACGAAGTTGATCGAGGCGAACGGCCGGCGGCCGTCGTTCTGGTACAGGTCCGAGCTGCCGGTGATGCGCGAGGCGAACTCGCCGAGGGTGCCCGGTTCGCCGCGCCAGAAGTCGCGCACGGTGTCGCGGTACTTGCCGTTCCACTCGGTCCACAACGGCGGGAAGTTGCCCACCTGGTAGCCGCCCGGCCCGACGTCCCACGGCTCGGCGATCAGCTTCACCTGGTTGATCGTCGGGTCCTGCTGGACCAGGTCGAAGAACGCGCTCAGCCGGTCCACGTCGTAGAACTCCCGGGCCAGGGTGGAGGCCAGGTCGAAGCGGAAGCCGTCGACGTGCATCTCGGTGACCCAGTAGCGCAGCGAGTCCATGATCAGCTGCAGGGTGTGCGGGTTGCGCACGTTGAGCGAGTTGCCGGTGCCGGTGTAGTCCATGTAGTACCGCTGGTCGTTCTCGACCACCCGGTAGTACGCGGCGTTGTCGATGCCGCGCATGGACAGCGTGGGGCCCATGTGGTTGCCCTCGGCGGTGTGGTTGTAGACCACGTCGAGGATGACCTCGATGCCCGCGTCGTGCAGGTCGCGGACCATCGCCTTGAACTCCTGCACCTGGTTGCCCGGCGGCAGCCCGTTGCCCCGCGTGGCGTAGGCGTGGTGCGGGGCCAGGAAGGCGATGGTGTTGTAGCCCCAGTAGTTGGACAGGCCCTTCTGCTGCAGGTGGTGGTCGTTGAGGAACTCGTGCACCGGCATGAGCTCGACCGCGGTCACCCCCAGGCCCTTGAGGTGCTCGATCATCACCGGGTGGGCCAGCCCGGTGTAGGTGCCGCGCAGCTCCGCCGGGATGTCGGGGTGGGCGATGGTCAGCCCGCGCACGTGCGCCTCGTAGATCACCGTCTCGTGGTACGGGATGCGCGGGGCCCGGTCGGTCCCCCAGTCGAAGAACGGGTTGACCACCACCGACCTGGGCACGAACGGCGCCGAGTCGGCCTCGCTGCGCCCGTCCGGGTCGCCGAACGGGTAGCCGAACACCGCCTCGTCCCAGCGCACCGGGCCGTCCAGGGCCTTGGCGTAGGGGTCGACCAGCAGCTTGGCCGGGTTGCAGCGCCGCCCGGTGGCCGGGTCGTAGACCCCGTGCACCCGGTAGCCGTAGCGCTGGCCCGGCTGGACGGTCGGCAGGTAGCCGTGCCAGACGAAGCCGTCGACCTCGTTGAGCGGGTAACGGGTCTCCTTGCCGCGCGGGCTGAACAGGCAGAGCTCGACCTTCTCCGCGGCCTCGGAGAACAGCGCGAAGTTGGTCCCGGAGCCGTCGTACGTGGCACCGAGGGGGTAGGCGTGGCCCGGCCACGGCCGCATGGGCTGCTCCTCCGACATCTCGCCGAACAGGTTGCTGGACATGTGCCCGTCCGAGCACCGCAAGAGGCTACCGGTGCGGCGGGGCCGGTGGCGCCACGTGGCGCCGCCCGCCCGCGGCACCGGCACCGAGGCGGTCCGGTGCCGCCCGACGGTGACCGCCTCGGCCCGCTCCGGGCAGGTCGGGACGACGATCCGGCCGTCCCGTCGACGTCGGTGTCCCGTGGCGATGGTCCGACCCATGATCGGAACGATAGTCTCGGTCCCCGTGACCGACCTTGCGCGCCGATCGGACGGGGTCGTCCGGTGAGCACCCTCTTCACGAAGATCATCGACGGCGACCTGCCGGGCCGGTTCGTCTGGTCCGACGACCGCGCCGTGGGCTTCCTGTCGATCAACCCGCTGGGCCCGGGGCACACCCTGGTGGTGCCGCGGGCCGAGGTCGACCACTGGGTCGACGCCGACCCGGAGCTGGTCGCGCACCTCGCGGTGGTCGCCCGGGCGATCGGCGCCGCGGTCGAGCAGGTGTGGCAGCCGCCGCGGGTCGGCCTGATCGCGGCCGGGTTCGAGGTGCCGCACCTGCACCTGCACGTGTTCCCGGCCTGGGACATGGGCGCCTTCGACTTCGCCGGGGCCGCCGCCGCGGTCGACCCGGTCGAGCAGGACGGGCACCGCGACACCCTGCGGGCGGCGCTGCGCGAGGCCGGGCACGGCCCGAACGTCCCGGACTGACGTGCAGCTGGTCCTGGTCCGCCACGCCCTGCCCGAGCGCGTCGACGCCCCGGCCCCGGTCGACGGTCCGGTGACCCGTGCCGACCCCGGCCTGACCCCGCTGGGTCACGCCCAGGCCGCCCGGTTGGTGGACGTCCTCGGTGCCGGCGCGGACGCGCTCTACAGCAGCCCGATGGCCCGCGCGCGGTCCACGGCGGCCCCGCTGGAGCGGGCCACCGGCCGTCCGGCGACCGTGCTGGACGACCTGCGCGAGTACGACGCCGACGCCGCCCACTACGTCCCGGTGCACGAGATGGCCCGGCACGACCCGGCGGCCTGGCAGCGGATGCTCGCCGGCCACCTGCCCCCGCACGTGGACGTCGGGGCCTTCGGCGACCGGGTCGCCGGAGCCGCTGAGGGGATCGTCGCGGCGCACCCCGGGCGGGAGACGGTGGTGCTGGTCGCGCACGCGGGCGTGATCAACGTCTGGCTGGCCCGGCTGCTCGGGCTGGACCGCCCGCTGGTGTTCCCGCTCGACTACACCGGCATCACCCGGGTGCTGGCCGGGCGGGACGGTCGGCGGGTGGTGCGCTCGGTCAACGAGACCGGGCACGTGGCCGACCTGCTGTCCGTGCACTCGGCGGAGCCCGCCGGCTGACCTGGCGTCCGGTCGGTCGCCGGCGTGCCCGGCTGTCCGGCGTCACAGATCCGCCCTCGCCGGTGGTCGAGAGGGCTGCGGGTCACCCGTTCGGGGCACGGCGGGCTGCCGGTCCGCAACCGCTTTCCTACCCTCGGTGCACGACCTCGGCCGATCGGCCGCGCGAGGGGGTGCGACCGGGATGGCGGACGGGCAACCGCGGGCCGTGCTCGCCGTCGCCGAGTTCCGGATCCTCTGGCTGGCCGAGCTGGCCTCGGTGGCCGGTGACCAGCTGGCCCGGGTCGCGCTCGCGGTGCTGGTGTTCGGGCGCACCGGGTCGGCGTCCTGGGCGGCGGTCACCTACGCCCTGACGTTCCTGCCCGCGCTGGTCGGCGGGGTGGCGCTGGGCGGGCTGGCCGACCGGTTCCAGCGGCGCGAGGTCATGATCGTGGCCGATCTGCTGCGGGCCGCGCTGGTCGCGCTGATGGCCGCGCCCGGACTGCCGCTGCCGGTGCTGTGCGGGCTGCTGGTCGTGGTGGTGCTGCTGGCCTCGCCGCACACCGCCGCGCAGGGCGCACTGCTGCCCCAGGTCCTGCCCGACCACCTCTACGAGCGCGGGCTGGCGGTGCGGCAGATCACCGGGCAGTGCGCCCAGCTGACCGGCTTCGCCGCGGGCGGGGTGCTGGTCGCCGCGGTGGACCCGGCGGCCGCGCTGCTGGTCAACGCCGCGACCTTCGTGCTGTCCGCGCTGCTGGTGCGCCTCGGGGTGGCCGCCAGGGGGCGCCCGCAACCGCCGGCGGCGCCCGGCCCGGCGTCGACGCCGGGGGTCGTCGCGGTCATCCGCGAGATCGCCGCGGACCCGCCCCGCCGGGCACTGGTCCTGCTGGCCTGGCTGGTCGGCTGCTACGTCGTGCCCGAGGCGCTGGCCGCACCGTACGCCGCGCAGATCGGTGCCGGCCCGGCGGCGGTGGGGCTGCTGATGGCCGCCGATCCGCTGGGCAGCGTGCTGGGCGCCTGGTTGTTCGTGCGCTTCGTGCCCGACCCCGTCCGGGCCCGGCTGGTGGGCGTGCTCGCCGTGGCGGCCGGCCTCCCGCTGCTCGGCATGGCGTTCGCCCCGGGCCTGCCGGTCGCGCTGCCGCTGCTGGCGGTGTCGGGCATGGCGTCGGCGGCGTACCTGCTGCAGACCCAGGCCGGCTTCGTCCGGGCCACCTCCGACGCCAGCCGCGGCCGGGCGATCGGGGTGGCCGCGTCCGGGATCGTGGCCGGGCAGGGGCTGGCCGTCCTGGTCGGCGGGGTCCTGGCCGATCGGTGGGGCGCATCAGCCGCCATCGCCGCGTGCGGGGGCGCGGGAGCGTTGCTGTCCCTGGGCGGCGCGATGCTCTGGCACCGCGCCCGCCGCGGGGGGACGCCGGCCGCGACCGGGGTCGTGGCCGGTGGTTGATCCGGGGTCACCAGTTCTTGTTGCGCATCGGGCGTCCTTCCGTGCGGGAGGGCAGGGGCGGTCGGGCCACCCGTTGTTGTTGCGCAGGGGGCGTCCGCCCTGCTTCGGCGGGGTGCGGCCGGGAATCCGGGGGTCACCAGCTCTTGTTCTGCACGGCAGGGTCCTTCCAGGGGTGCCGACGGGGGACGGGTGGGGTCACCAGCTCTTGTTGCGCACGACGACTGCCACCTCCTTCACGGGTACTCCGGAAAGCTTCGGAACAACTCATCGGGTCGCGCTCGTGAAATGCTGCGAACCGACCCGCTCGGGGCACTGCGTGACCTGGTCCACGGTGCATACAATCCGCTGGACCGGGCCTGCCGGGGTGTACCGGAATCAGCGGCCACGATCAAATGCCCAATCAACTTCGCATTACCCGCGGGCCTCCGTCAAGTCGCCGGTCCAGATTTCGGGACGGCTGGCGGCAAGATTCCGATAATGCGGTCCAGCCCTTTTCCCGGGTAACCCGTACGGATGCCGGGGTTCCCGTTCAGTGGAAGTTCGAGGATCGCATCGGTGGTACAGGTCACGCCGCTCGGCGGCGTGGTGACACGTTCCCGCCCGTCGGCTACTGTCGGGCTTCCTGTCGCCGCTGAACAGAGATGCCGATGCCGACCCACGCCGCCGCCGGCGGACCGCCGGCCCGCGCCCGGCACGTCCCGTTCGGGGTGGCCGACTGGCCGGTGTGGGCCCTGCCGGGCCGGGTCCGGTACCCGGTGCTGCTGGTCGAGGTCACCACGGCGCTGCTGGTCGTGGCGTTGATCCCGACCACCGTGGTCGACCGCGCCGACCTGGTGGCCACCGCCGTGCTGGTGCTCGCCGGGCTGCTGCACACCGAGATCGCGGTCGGGGTGGAGCGCGTCCGGCGCCGGGTCACCGAGGAGTTCCACGTGGACCTCACCTCGGTGTGGACCTTCGCCGGCGCCCTGCTGCTCCCGCCGGCCCTGGCCGGCTCGGTGGCCGTGGTGATATTCACCCATCTCTGGTGGCGGGCCTGGCGGCCCCGCGTCCCGCCCTATCGACATCTGTTCAGCACCGCCACGATCGCCCTCGCCTGCCTCGCCGCGGCCGGCGTGCAGTCCGCCGTGGGCGATGGGGAGCCCGGTTTCTCCGGGACCGGGGATCTCCTCGCGGCCGGGCTCGCGCTGCTGGTCTACACCACCGTCAACAGTTGTCTGGTGGCCGGCGCGATCGCGGTCAGCGTGGATCGCCCGGAGCTCACGAAGCTTTTCGGGGACTGGGGCGACAACGCCCTGGAGATCGGCACCCTGTCGCTCGGCGGGCTGACCGCGATGGCGTTGTCCATCAGCCCGCTGCTGGTCCTGTTCGTGCTGCCGCCGCTGCTGGTGCTGCACCGGTCGGTGATGGTGCGCCATCTGGAGGAGGCGGCCAACACCGATTCCAAGACCGGGCTGCTCAACGCCGCGGCCTGGCACACCCGGGCCGAGCGCGAACTGCGCCGGGCCCGGTTCTCCGACGGCCCGCGCGGGGTGCTGGTCCTCGACCTGGACCACTTCAAGGCCGTCAACGACGCGCACGGGCACGTGGCGGGGGACCAGGTGCTCGCCGCGGTGGCCAAGGAGCTGCGCGACGAGGTCCGCGAGCGCGACCTGGTCGGGCGGTTCGGCGGCGAGGAGTTCGTGGTGCTGCTGGCC
>DASQMQ010000268.1:0-7180 GCA_035645455.1 Pseudonocardia sp. | reverse complement strand
GGTGCGCACGACCGCCAAAGCCGCCCAGCGGCTCGTCGAGCTGGCCGTCACGGCCGCCGGCGACGGCCCCGTCGACCTCGCCGTGCACCACCTGGGAGCGGCAGCCCGGGCCGAGGAGGTGGCCGCGCGACTCCGCGAACGACTCCCGGGGGCCGCGCGGCTGCTCGTGTCCGAGGTGGGGGCGGTGATCGGGGCGCACGTCGGGATGGGGCTGCTGGGCGTCGTCGTGGTCCCGCACCGCCGCCCCTGACGCCCGGCCCGGCAGCGGGCGGAGTCGTCGAACCGGCCCACGATCCGCCCGCTGCCGGGCAGCCGTGCTCGGTGAACACCCCGTCCCGCGCCGACGCCGCCACGGTCTCCACCCGGATCTGCTCGACGAGTCGTTCCCGTTCCCGGGTCGCTCCCGATGTCCCGATGAGATCGGTCCCGGAAAGGTGCTGCCCGCGCAGTAGCGCGAGGACCTCCCGCCAGGAGGTCTCCGCGTCGGCGAGCGGGTCCGGAGTCATGGCTCGAACGCTGGTCGAACGCGGGTTCGGCGTCAAGACCGGTATTCGAACCTGTGGACAACCGGAACACCGGCCAGGCCTCGGCCGGTGGAAGGAGGGATCGCCATTCCTCCGCAGCTGAACGCCGGACCCGGGGTGGGTGCGGTACGGAGACCCCGGCCGGCCGGTGGGGGGCGCGACGGTCGGTCGCCGGTGCGGTGGTGCCCCGGCAGCGGTCGCCCTGGGCGTGCTGCAGGACGTCACCAGGCACCCGGCCGGTGGCCGGCGTGCTGCGCTTCCCGCGGACGGGAGGTCGGGCGTGCGCAACGCGCGGGAGAGGGCAGGACCGGTCGGAAAGGCGGTGATCTCTTCGGTCGAATACCAACCACGGGCTGCGCCCCCGGATTCCATGCTACCGCGTACCACCGACAGGATCGGATTCACCGGCCCGATTCCGGTCAGTTGTCCACATCGGTGGCGATCCATCCACAGAATCGCGACCCGTCGGTGCGCGAGTGGATTGCGGGCCTACCTTCGCGGCATGGCCCGTCCCCATTCCCCTTCGCCGACCGCACGACTCGGTGCGGTACTGCACGCGCCCGGCGGCGTTCCCCGGCCCGACCGGACAGACCCACCGGTGCTGCCGTCGACCACCGGGGGGACCGGGCGAGGACGTGTCCTGCCGTGGCTCGCGTCCGGTGTCCCGCAGCCCTCCGTCGGGCGGTCCTCGGGGGGAACCGCGTTCGCCGAGACCCGCACTCCTCCGCTCGGCACCGCACTCGGTCCGCCGGGGACCGGAGAGCGGGCCGACGGTGAGCCCGGGGCCGGGCCGCCGGCGGCGGGGCGGGGGAGTGGGTCCGGGCCGCATCCCGACCCGGCCACCGAGCCTCTGCCGCCGGTCGCCCCGGGCCCCCGCGTCGGCGCGCTGGTCCGGCGATGGGCTCCCGCGGGCTGGCGGGGCGCGCGGGTGGACCCCGGACGTCCCGGGGCCGTGGTGCTGGCGCTGGTGGCCGCGATCGGCGCGGTGCTGGCGGCGATCGGGGTGTGGACGCAGCGGCCGCAGGTGGAGCCGGTCAGCGCGCTGCCCGCGGTGGCGGTGGCCGAGGCGGACCCCGCCGGGGCGGCACCGGTCGAGGAGTCCGGTCCGCTCGTGGTCAGCGTCTCGGGGAAGGTCGCCCGGCCCGGGCTCGTGCAGGTCGAGAGCGGTGCCCGGGTGGCCGACGCGCTGGCGGCGGCCGGCGGGGCACTGCCCGGCACCGACCTGGCCGGGCTCAACCTGGCCCGCCGGATCGCCGACGGCGAGCAGGTGTCGGTCGGGGTGCCGCCCGCACCCGACGTCGGGGGACCGGCCGGGACGACCGGCGGCGGGAGCGCCGCCGGTGGCGCGGATCCGGTCCCGGGCGGGAAGGTCGATCTGAACGCGGCGACCGAGGACCAGTTGGACGCCCTGCCCGGGGTGGGACCGGTGACCGCGCAGCGGATCCTCGAGTGGCGCACCCGCAACGGCCGGTTCGCCCGGGTGGAGCAGCTGCGCGAGGTGGAGGGCATCGGGGAGCGGCGGTTCGCCCAGCTGCGCGAGCTGGTGACGGTCTGATGCGCTCCCGGGCCGGTGGCGAGCCGCCGCGGCCGCCCGATCTGCGGCTGGTGCCGGCGGCGCTGTCCGCCTGGTTGGTCGTGCTGCTCGGGATCGGTCTCGGCCCCGTTGCCGGTGGCGTGCTGGTCGGCGGCACGGCCGCGGTCGCGGCGGCGGGGTGGAGGCGGCGATGGCCGCCGCAGGTCCTGGCGGCGGCGGGATGCGCCGCCGCGGCCGGGGTGGTGATCAGCGCGCAGCTGACGCTGGTGGCCGGGCACCCCCTGCGCGGCCCGGCCGAGCGCGGCGCAGCGGCGACGGCCCGGGTGGTGATCACCGACGACCCCCGCCCGATCCGGGCCGATCCCGGCGCGCCGACGCCCGGGCCGGCGTCGGTGCTGGTGCCGGCGAGGGTGATCGCGGTCGAGGTCGGGGACGAGCGCTGGTCCGCCGGTGGACGGGTGCTGGTGATCGCGCCGGCCGAGGGCTGGGCCGGCCTGCTGCCCGGCCAGCAGGCCACGGCCGACGGGCTGCTCGCCCCGCCCACCCGATCAGGCCTGCTGGTGGCGGTGTTGCGGGTCCGCGGCGCGCCGGGTGACCCGGCCGGGCCGCCGTGGTGGCAGGACGCCGCGGGCGGCCTGCGGTCCGGGCTCCGCGGCGCGGCCGCCGCGGTGCTCCCGCCGGGCCCGGCCGGGCTGCTGCCCGGACTGTCGGTCGGCGACCGCACCCTGCTCACCCCCGAGGTCGAGGACGACTTCACCGCGGCCGGGCTGACGCACCTGCTCGCGGTGTCCGGGGCGAACCTGGCGATCGTCGGTGGGGCGGTGCTGGCGCTGGCGCGCCTGTTCCGGGCCGATCCGCGGCTGGCCGCGGTGCTCAGTGCCGGGGCGGTGATCGGGTTCGTGGTGCTCGCGCGGCCGTCCCCGAGCGTGCTGCGGGCCGCGGTGATGGGCGGGATCGTGTTGCTCGCGCTCGCGTCGGGCCGGGGGCGGTCGGCGCTGCCGGCGCTCGCGGCGGCGGTGCTGGTGCTGCTGCTGGCCGATCCGGCACTGGCGGTCGACCCGGGGTTCGCGTTGTCCGTGGTGGCCACCGGGGCCCTGGTGCTGCTCGCCCCGGCCTGGGCCGAGGCCGCCCACCGGCGTGGGATGCCCCGTTGGGCCGCCGAGGCGCTCGCGGTGCCGGCCGCCGCGTTCCTGGCCACCGCGCCGTTGGTGGCCGGGCTCAACGGCACGGTCAACCCGGTGGCCGTGCTGGCGAACCTGCTGGCCGTGCCCGCGGTGGCGCCGGCCACGGTCCTCGGGGTGCTCGCCGCAGTGCTCTCCCCGCTGGGGCCGCTGCTGGCGCTGCCCCCCGGCTGGTCGCCGGCGGAACTGTCGGCGTGGGTCGCCGGTCCGGCGGTGGGCTGGCTGGTGCTGGTCGCCGACCGGGCCGCCGCCGTACCGGGAGCCGTGCTGCCGTGGCCGGACGGGATGGGCGGCGGCCTGCTGTTGGCCGCGGTGGTCCTGGTCCTGTTGCTGCTCGCCCGGTCGCGGCGGTGGCGGGCGCTGCTCGCCGCGGCCGTGCTCGGGCTGGCGGTGGTGCTGGTGCCGACCCGGATCCTGCCGCCGGGGTGGCCGCCGCCCGGGTGGGCGGTGGTCGCCTGCGACGTGGGCCAGGGTGACGCCCTGGTGCTGGCGACGGGCGAACCGGGGTGGGCGGTGCTGGTCGACGCCGGCCCCGATGCCGGCCTGGTCGACGCCTGCCTGCGCCGGCTCGGGGTGCGGGGCATCGCCCTGGTCCTGATCAGCCACCTGCACGCCGATCACATGGGCGGCCTGGGCGGGGCGCTGCGCGGCCGCCCGGTGGGTGGGGTGGCGGTCGGCCCGGTCCGCGAGCCGCGCCACGCGCTCGTCGAGGCGGGCCGCCGCGCGGCCGAGGTCGGGGCCCCGCTGGTCGCTCTGGCGCCCGGGCAGCGGCTGCGCTGGCCCCGGCTGGTCCTCGACGTGCTCGGGCCCCGCCACCCGGACCCGGCACCCGATCCCGACGACGGCACCGCGGTCAACGACGGGTCACTGGTCGTGCGGGCGCGGACCACCGCCGGCACGGTGCTGCTGTCCGGCGACATCGAACTGGCCGCGCAGAGCGACCTGCTCGCCGCCGGCACGGATCTGCGGGCCGACGTCCTCAAGATGCCCCACCACGGGTCCCGGTCCACGTCACCGACGTTCCTCGACGCGGTCCGCCCGCGGGCGGTGCTGGTCAGCGTGGGTGCCGGGAACACCTACCGGCATCCCGACCCCACCCTGCTGGGGCGGCTCGAGGCGGGCGGCGCTGTGGTGCGGCGGACCGACACCGCGGGCGACATCGCCGTCATCGCTCCGGCCGCCGACCTGCCGGCCGGACCGGCGGAGTTCGAGGTCGTGACCCGGGGCAGCCCGCTACCCGCCGCACGGCGGCGGCGGTCCGGCTCTCCAGCGGCGCGCTCGGCCGGTCCGGCCGGCCGAGCGCACCGCTCGCTCATCCCTCCGCGGGCGGGCGCCTCAGCGGCCGTCGGCGGCGAGGGCCTCCCGGACGGCCTTGCTGGTGGAGGGCACCGTCGCGGTCGGGCCGATCTGCCCGGACACCGCGTCCAGGGTCTTCAGGCCGTCGCCGGTGATCAGCAGCACGGTCTCGGCGTCCGGGTCGAGCGCGCCGGACTCGATGAGCTTGCGCGTGGTGGCCACGGTGACCCCGCCGGCGGTCTCGGCGAACACCCCCTCGGTCTGCGCCAGCAGCCGGATGCCCTCGACCACCTCGGCGTCGCTGACATCGGCCACCGCACCGCCGGTACGGCGCACGGTGTCGAGGACGTAGGGGCCGTCGGCCGGGTTGCCGATGGCCAGCGAGCGGGCGATGGTGTCCGGCCGGACCGGCCGGACCACGTCGTTGCCCTCGGCGAACGCGGTCGACACCGGCGAGCAGCCGGTCGCCTGCGCGCCGAACACCCGGTACGGGGTCGCCTCCACCAGGCCGAGCTCGCCCAGCTCGGTGAAGCCCTTGTCCACCTTGGTCAGCTGCGAGCCGGACGCCACCGGCACCACGACCTGCTCGGGCAGCCGCCAGCCCAGCTGCTCGGCGACCTCGAAGCCCAGGGTCTTGGAGCCCTCGGCGTAGTACGGCCGCACGTTGACGTTGACGAACGCCCAGTCCTCGTGCTCGGCGGCCAGCTCGGTGGCCAACCGGTTCACGTCGTCGTAGTTGCCGTCCACGGCGAGCAGGGTGCCGCCGTACACCGCGGTGGTGAGCACCTTGGCCTGCTCCAGCGACGACGGGACCAGCACCACCGAGTCCCACCCGGCGCGCGCGGCGGCCGCGGCGACCGCGTTGGCGAGGTTGCCCGTCGAGGGGCAGCACAGCACGGTGAAGCCCAGCTCGCGGGCCGCGGCCAGGGCGACCGCGACGACCCGGTCCTTGAACGAGTGCGTGGGGTTGCCGGTGTCGTCCTTGACCCACAGGTTGCGCAGCCCGAGTGCGGCGCCGAGCCGGTCGGCCTTGATCAGCCGGGTGAGCCCGGGCTCGGTGTTCGGGTGGGCGTCGACGTCGGCGGGCACCGGCAGCAGGTGCCGGTAGCGCCAGATCGACTTCGGGCCGGCCTCGATCGACTCGCGGGTCACGCGGCCGAAGTCGTAGGCGACCTCCAGCGGGCCGAAGCACTCCGGGCAGGCGAACTCGGCGGCCAGCGGCACCTCGTGCCCGCACTCGCGGCAGGACAGCGCCCGGGCCGGGCCCAGGTCGAGGTCGGTGGTGGAACGGTTGCCGCGCACAGCGGAGTCAGCCGTCAGTGTCATCGAGGATCTCCTCATCTTTCCCGCGCGCTCGCGCGGGTCGGAATTGGCACCGTGATCGAGGCGCATGACGCGCGTCCTCGCCGGTTGCCGGGGTTTCAACGGGCCGTTCCCTCTACCCCTCTGGATGAGCCATGTTCAGTTGTCGGTGACGACGAGGTTACGACAGCGCCGCGACGGTTCCCAAGCGGGCGTCCGGGATGTGGGAGGCGGGTCACGCCCGGTCGGTGCCGTGGGCCAGCATGGGGCCATGTCCCTCGCGCCCGTGCAGCTCGTCCTCGGCGAGGAGGAGTTCCTGGTCGAACGCGCGATCGAGGAGCTGGTCGGGCAGCTGCGCGCCACCGAGCCGCAGGCCGAGCTGCGCCGCTACCGGCCCGCCGAACTGACCCCGGGCGACCTGGCCGAGGTGCTCGGCCCGTCGCTGTTCGCCGAGGGCCGCCTGGTCGTCCTGCAGTCCGCGCAGGAGGCGGGCAAGGAGCTGGCCACCGCGATCGTGGAGCACTCCGCGGACCCGGCGGACGGGATCGTGCTGGTCGTCGTGCACACCGGTGGCGCGCGCAACAAGGCGATGGTCGACGCGTTGCGCAAGGGCGGGGCCGCCGTCACCACCTGCGCCCGGGTCAGCCGCTACGAGGAGCGGGCCGATTTCGTGCGGGCCGAGGTCCGCCGGGCCGGCGGGAAGATCGATCCGGCGGCGGTCGGCGTGCTGATCGAGGCGGTCGGCTCGGACCTGCGCGAGCTGGCCGCGGCCACCGGGCAGTTGGTGGCCGACACCGGCGGCCGGATCGACGAGTCCGCGGTGCGCCGCTACTACCGCGGCCGGGCCGAGTCGTCGGGGTTCGCGGTGGCCGACAAGGTGGTGGCCGGGGACCGGGCCGGGGCGCTGGAGGCGCTGCGCTGGGCGCAACTGCTCGGCGTGCCGTCGGTCCTGGTCGCCGACGCGCTGGCGGACGCGATGCGCACCCTGGCGAAGGTCGGCTCGGCGGGCCGGGGCGACCCGAACCGGCTGGCCGGCCCGCTGGGCATGCCGCCGTGGAAGATCCGCAGGGCGCAGCGCGAGGTGCGGTCGTGGCACCCCGACGCGCTCGCCGTCGCGTTCGCCGCGGCCGCGGAGGTCAACGCCGACGTCAAGGGCGCCGCGGCTGATGCCGGGTACGCGCTGGAGCGCGCGGTGCTGCGGATGTGCGCGGCCCGCGAGTCGCACTGACCGGCGGCGGTCCGGCGGGGCACCCCGGCGCCCGTGCCGGTGCACGACGACGACGGCGCCGCCCGGTGCGGGCGGCGCCGTCGTCGTGCACGGGCGTCAGGAGGCGGAGAGCGAG
>DASQMQ010000267.1:0-26830 GCA_035645455.1 Pseudonocardia sp. | reverse complement strand
CGCCGGTCCGGGCTCGGACCCCGGGACGAGACCGGGGACCGCGTCGGCACCGGGAACGGCACCGGAAACGGCACCGGAAACGGCACCGAGCCCGCCGCCCGGGTGGGCGGCGGGCTCGATGCGGTCGGGCAGCCGACGGATCAGGGCTCCTGGCCCTCGTCGGCGGTCTCGGCCTCGGTGGAGCGCTGCGAGGCCGGAGCCTCGAAGCCGGCGGCCCGGGCCGCCTGCTCGGAGGCGAACCACACCTCGGCCACGGTCTGGCCGTAGTGCGACGAGCCGGGCACGTGGTACAGCATCGAGTCGGCGTTGCCCTTGATCGGGAAGCCCTCGGGGGCCTCCTGCGGGTCGTCCAGCGGGGCGTGGCTGCCCTCGCCGTACGGTGCCTCGTCGCCGGCTGCCGACTCCTCGGCCCCGGTGGCGACCTCGGTGGCCGTGGTGTCCTCGGCCGTGTCGGCCGAGGTGTCGGCCGCAGTGGTGTCCGCGGTGGTGTCCGCGGTGGTGTCCGCGGCGGGCACCTGCGCGGTCGACCCCGTCGGGGCGGCCTGCTGGCTGCGCTGCGAGGACGACACCCGGCGGGCCCGCTCGGCCTCGTCGGTGACGGTCTTCTGCTGCACCAGCTCGATCACGGCCATCGGGGCGTTGTCGCCCTTGCGCGGCATCGTCTTGGTGATCCGGGTGTAGCCACCGGGACGGTCGGCGAAGAACGGGCCGATCTCGGTGACCAGGCGGTGCACGACGTCCTTGTTGCGGATCACCTTGGCGATCAGCCGGATGTTGTGCAGGTCGCCGCGCTTGGCCTTGGTGATCAGCTGCTCGGCGTAGGGCCGCAACCGCCGGGCCTTGGCCTCGGTGGTGGCGATCCTGCCGTGCTCGAACAGCGACGTGGCCAGGTTGGCCAGGATCAGCCGCTGGTGCGCGGGTGACCCGCCGAGGCGGGGCCCCTTGGTGGGCTGAGGCATGGCTACAACTGCTCCGTTTCTGCGTAGTCCTGGCCGTCGTCGGTGAACGGGTCGGCCTCGAAGCCGGTGCCCTCGGCGACGTAGTCGGATGCGGCCGCCGAGGGGTCGAACCCGGGCGGGCTGTCCTTGAGCGCGAGACCCAGCCCGACGAGCTTCATCTTGACCTCGTCGATCGACTTCGCACCGAAGTTGCGGATGTCGAGCAGGTCGGCCTCGCTGCGCCCGACCAGCTCGCCGACGGTGTGGATGCCCTCGCGCTTGAGGCAGTTGTAGGACCGGACGGTGAGGTCCAGCTCCTCGATCGGCATCGCGAAGGCCGCGATGGTGTCGGCCTCCTGCGGCGACGGGCCGATCTCGATGCCCTCCGCGTCCACGTTGAGCTCGCGGGCCAGCCCGAACAGCTCGACGAGGGTCTTGCCGGCCGAGGCCAGCGCGTCCCGCGGGGTGATCGAGGGCTTGGTCTCGACGTCGAGCACCAGCTTGTCGAAGTCGGTGCGCTGCTCGACGCGGGTGGCCTCGACCTTGTAGGTCACCTTGAGCACCGGGGAGTAGATCGAGTCGACCGGGATGCGGCCGATCTCGGCGCCGGTGGCCTTGTTCTGCATGGCCGGCACGTAGCCGCGGCCCCGCTCGACGACCAGCTCGACCTCGAGCCGGCCCTTGTCGTTGAGGGTGGCGATGTGCAGGTCCGGGTTGTGCACGGTGACCCCGGCGGGCGGCACGATGTCGCCCGCGGTGACCGGGCCGGGGCCCTGCTTGCGCAGGTACATGGTCACCGGCTCGTCCTCCTCGGAGCTGACGACCAGCTCCTTGAGGTTGAGGATGATGTCGGTGACGTCCTCCTTGACGCCGGGCACGGTGGTGAACTCGTGCAGCACGCCGTCGATGCGGATGCTGGTCACCGCCGCCCCCGGGATGGAGGACAGCAGGGTCCGGCGCAGCGAGTTGCCCAGCGTGTAGCCGAAGCCCGGCTCCAGCGGCTCGATGACGAACCGGGACCGGGTGTCGACGACCGACTCCTCGGCCAGGGTGGGGCGCTGAGAGATCAGCATGGGTGTGGTGCCTCCTTCAGGCGCCGCGGCAACCGCTATTTGATGCCGCGGTCGTGCAGGCCGGCCGCTGTGCTGCCCGCGACCGGCCGACCCCCGCCGCCTCCCTGCGGCGGCGGGGGTGCCGGAGCGCTACTTGGAGTAGAGCTCGACGATCAGCTGCTCGGTGACCTGCGTGTCGATCTGCGCACGCTCGGGCAGCTGGTGGACCAGGATGCGCATGGTCGAGGGGACGACCTGCAGCCACGCCGGGATCGGCCGGTCGCCGACCAGCTCCTTGGCGATCACGAACGGGTCGGTGGCCATCGACTTGGGCTTGACGTCGATGACGTCGTACTGCGAGACCCGGTAGCTGGGGATGTCCACCTTCTGGCCGTTGACCAGGAAGTGCCCGTGGTTGACCAGCTGGCGGGCCATCCGCCGGGTGCGGGCGAGCCCGGCCCGGTAGACGACGTTGTCCAGCCGCGTCTCCAGGATCTGCAGCAGGTTGTCGCCGGTCTTGCCGCCGCGCCGGTTCGCCTCTTCGTAGTAGCGGCGGAACTGCTTCTCCAGCACGCCGTAGGCGAAGCGGGCCTTCTGCTTCTCCTGCAGCTGCAGCAGGTACTCGGTCTCCTTGATCCGGATCCGGCCGTGCTGGCCGGGCGGGTAGGGACGACGCTCGAACGCCTGGTCGCCGCCGACCAGGTCGACCTTGAGCCGGCGGGACTTGCGGGTCATGGGTCCGGTGTAACGAGCCATGTCTGGTTACTCCCTTTCCCTAGACCCGGCGCCGCTTGGGCGGCCGGCAGCCGTTGTGCGGCTGGGGGGTGACGTCGGAGATGGTGCCGACCTCCAGGCCGGCGGCCTGCAGCGAGCGGATCGCGGTCTCCCGGCCGGAGCCGGGGCCCTTGACGAACACGTCGACCTTCTTCATGCCGTGCTCGGCGGCCTTGCGGGCGGCGCTCTCGGCGGCCATCTGCGCGGCGAACGGGGTGGACTTGCGCGAGCCCTTGAAACCGACGTGGCCCGCGGAGGCCCAGGCGATCACGGCACCGGCCGGGTCGGTGATCGACACGATGGTGTTGTTGAAGGTGCTCTTGATGTGCGCGTGACCGTGCGCGATGTTCTTCTTCTCGCTGCGCCGGACCTTCTTCGGGCCCGACGAGGTACGACTGCGGGGCGGCATTACTTCTTCCCTGCCTTCTTCTTGCCGGCGACGGTCTTCTTCGGACCCTTCCGGCCGCGGGCGTTGGTCTTGGTGCGCTGACCGCGCACCGGGAGCCCGCGGCGGTGCCGGATGCCCTGGTAGCAGCCGATCTCGATCTTGCGGCGGATGTCGCCCTGCACCTCGCGGCGCAGGTCGCCCTCGACGCGCAGGTGGGACTCGATGTACTCGCGGAGCGCGGTGAGGTCCTCGTCGGTCAGGTCCTTGGACCGCAGGTCGCGGTCGATCCCGGTGGCGGCGAGGATCTCCTGGGAGCGGGTGCGTCCGATCCCGAAGATGTAGGTGAGCGCGATCTCCATCCGCTTGTCGCGGGGGAGGTCGACGCCAGCAAGGCGTGCCATGCGGTAAGTGTTCTCCTTGTTTCGTTGTGCCAGGTCTGCCCCACGACCGTCCCGGTCCGCTGCTCCGGGCCCCGGCCTGGTTCCGGGGGTGGACCGGGCCCGTGTGGCCCGGCAGGTTCGTGGGGTTCCTCTGTGTTGCTGCTGCGTTGCTGCTGCGTCGCGTGCTGCGGCGCCGGATCAGCGGGCGATCAGCCCTGGCGCTGCTTGTGGCGCAGGTTCTCGCAGATCACCATGACGCGGCCGTGCCGGCGGATGACCCGGCACTTGTCGCAGATCTTCTTGACGCTCGGTTGGACCTTCACGTCCGTCGCTCTCTTCGCTCGTGGTTCGTCGTCACTTGTAGCGGTAGACGATGCGGCCGCGGGTCAGGTCGTACGGCGACAGCTCCACCACGACCCGGTCCTCCGGGAGGATCCGGATGTAGTGCTGACGCATCTTGCCGCTGATGTGTGCGAGGACCCGGTGTCCGTTCTCCAGCTCCACGCGGAACATCGCGTTCGGCAAGGGTTCAACGACTCGGCCCTCGACCTCGATCGCCCCGTCCTTCTTGGCCATGTCCTCCGCGTTCCGTGACAGGTGTGCGTACTCTCGGTTCCGTGCGCGGGCACACCGCTGCCCCGGGACCGTGAGCTGCGGGAGGCACGACGGAACCGGCGCCAAGGGCGCGCCGAAGCACCAGTGTACGTCGGCGGCGCGGGTTGCCGCCGCCGGGTCCCCCGGCGCAGGTCAGCGCGGGAGCCTGCGGATCACCGGCCGTGCAGGCGCAGCCCGAGCCAGGTGGCCAGCAGCACCACGCCCCACGGCCCGGCGACCCAGAGGAACCACGGGTACATCAGCCCGCCCGAGGCGATGCAGCCGACCACCCAGATGGCCATCGTGGTGGCGCTGGCCGCGGCCCACGCCGACGCTCCCGAGCGCAGGTCGGCGGCCGGGTCGTGGGCGTAGGCCGCCGCGGGCCGCACGGGCTCGACGGCCGCGGGCGGGCCGGGGTCGGCGGGCAGGTCGACCGTCATCGCGGCCAGTTCGCCGTAGGTGCGCGCGGCCAGCGTGGCGGCGATCCGCTCGTCGAACTCCTGGACGTCGATGCGGCCCTCGACGTGCGCCCGGCGCAACCGGTCGAGCACCCGCTCCCGGTCGGCGTGGCCGGCCCGCATGTCCTCCGGGCGCACCGCGGGGCGCTCGGGCCCGCCGGATGCGCCGTCCACCCTGCCCATGATGCCTCCGCGGAGGGCCGGGCGCACCGGCTGCGGCCGGCCGATCCCACCGCGGCCCCGGCCGGAAACCGGGGCGCGGCCGCGATCCGCGGCGGATTACGGTCCGGGGACCCCCTGTCGTCGACGGTCCGGAACGGTGATGTCCCAGCAGTCCGCGCGCCCGCTCCGGGCACTCCCCCGTCCGCTGCGGCCGTTCCGGCACCGGCAGTACCGGCTGCTGGCCGCGTCGATGGCGGCCTCCCTGCTGGGCAGCGGCGTCTGGCTGGTGGCCGTGGTCTACCAGGTGATCGCGCTGGGCGGCGGGCCGAGCGAGCTGTCGGTGGTGGCCACCGCGTTCAGCGTCGGGCTGCTCGCCAGCGTGCTGCTCGGGGGGGTGGCTGCCGACCGGCTGCCCAAGCGCGGCCTGATGATCGGCGTGGAGGCGGTCAAGACGGTCGGCGCCGGGGTGGTCGCGCTGCTCGCCGTCACCGGCGCCCTGCAGCTGTGGCAGCTCGCCGCGATCTCGCTGGTGCTCGGCGCGGCCGAGGCGTTCTTCTTCCCCGCCTACTCGGCCCTGCTGCCGACCCTGCTGCCGGCCGACGAGCTGCTGGCGGCCAACGGCGTCGAGGGCGCGCTGCGGCCCATCGCCCAGCGCGCGCTCGGGCCCGCGCTGGCCGGGCTGCTGGTGGGCGCGGCCGCCCCGGGTGTCGCGGTGCTGGTGGCCGCGGGCGCCTACCTGCTCGCGCTGGTCGCGCTGCTCGGCATGCGGCCGGTCGCGGTGCCGCCCGCGGACGGCGGTTCACCGCTGCGCGACCTGCGCGAGGGCTTCGCCTACCTGCTGCGCACCGGGTGGCTGTTCGCCACGCTCGCGTTCGCCACGGTCTACGTGCTGCTGATCATCGGCCCGATCGAGGTGCTGCTGCCGTTCGCGGTGCGCGACCAGGCCGGCGGCGGGCCGAGCGAGTTCGCCACCGTGCTCGCCGGCTACGGGGTCGGTGGCGCGGTCGGGTCGATCGCGGTCGCCAGCATGCGACTGCCCCGGCGCTACCTGACGGTGATGCTGATGTGCTGGGGCGCGGGCGTGCTGCCGTTGGCGGTGATCGGGCTGACCGACCAGGTGTGGCTGATGACCGCGGCGAGCTTCGTGGTCGGTGTCACCGACGCCGCGGCGATGGTCATCTGGGGGACGCTGCTGCAGCGCCGGGTGCCCACCCGGCTGCTCGGCCGGGTCTCCAGCCTGGACTTCTTCGTCTCGCTGGCGTTCATGCCGGTGTCCATGGCCATCGCCGGGCCGGTGGGCGAGGCGATCGGCGTCCCCCTGACCTTCGTGCTGGTCGCGACGATCCCGGTGTTCCTCGCGCTGGCCGCGCTGCTGGCCTGGCGGCTGCCCCGGGACGAGATCGCGCACCCGCTCGACGCGGCCGCGGCGCCCGCAGGGCGGTAGGCGCATCCACCGCCGCAGACGCTTGCGCAGCACCGCCGGAAGGAGTGCACTTCGTCAGCGGATGCGGTTGATCCGTGACGGCGGTAACCCCGGGCCACAACGGCGGCACGGGCGACCGGAGTTGGGGACCGCGGCGCCGGCGCCGCGGGCGGGAGGAGAGCTGATGTCGACCAGACCTGCACACCGTCCGGGGTCCACCGCCCGACGGGGGGCCCGGCCATGAGCACCGAGGCCCCCGAGGCGCCGGAGTCGCCCGGCGCCGGCCCGAGCTCGCGGTACAACCTGCGCTCGATCCTGATCTGGGGCGCGGTGGCCCTGGTCGGCGCCGTGGCCTGGGGGGTGATCGCGCTGTCCCGCGGCGAGCAGATCTCGGCGATCTGGCTGGTCGTGGCGGCGCTGGGCTCCTACGCCATCGCGTACCGGTTCTACGCCCGGTTCATCGCCCGCACGGTGCTGCGGGTCGACGACACCCGGGCCACGCCCGCGGAGCGGCTGGACAACGGCACCGACTTCCAGCCGATGGACCGCCGGGTGCTGTTCGGCCACCACTTCGCGGCCATCGCCGGGGCCGGACCGCTGGTCGGGCCGGTGCTGGCCGCCCAGATGGGTTACCTGCCCGGCACGATCTGGATCATCGTCGGGGTCATCTTCGCGGGCGCCGTGCAGGACATGGTGGTGCTGTTCTTCTCGATGCGCCGCGACGGCCGCAGCCTCGGCCAGATGGCCCGCGACGAGATCGGCCCGATCGGCGGCATCGCCGCCCTGATCGGCGTGTTCGCCATCATGATCATCCTGTTGGCGGTGCTCGCGCTGGTCGTGGTGAACGCGCTGGCCAAGTCGCCGTGGGGCACCTTCTCCATCGCGATGACCATCCCGATCGCCCTGTTCATGGGGTTCTACCTGCGCACCTTCCGGCCCGGCCAGGTGATCGAGACCAGCGTGATCGGCGTCGTGCTGCTGCTGCTGGCCATCGTGGCCGGCGGCTGGGTCCAGGAGTCGTCCTGGGCCGAGGCGTTCACGCTGTCCCCGCAGAC
Source organism: Pseudonocardia sp. (assembly GCA_035645455.1). GTDB lineage: Bacteria > Actinomycetota > Actinomycetes > Mycobacteriales > Pseudonocardiaceae > Pseudonocardia. The sequence continues at coordinate 19,606 of DASQMQ010000267.1, read as the reverse complement.
CCTGGTCATCTGCCTGGTCATCTACGGGTTCGCCGCCTCGGTGCTGCCGGTGTGGATGCTGCTGGCCCCGCGGGACTACCTGTCGACCTTCATGAAGGTCGGCACGATCGTGCTGCTGGCGCTGGGCGTGATCCTGTCCGCGCCGATGATGCAGGCCCCGGCGGTGACCGAGTTCGCGATCAACGGCAACGGTCCGGTGTTCGCCGGGTCGCTGTTCCCGTTCGTGTTCATCACGATCGCCTGCGGCGCCCTGTCCGGCTTCCACGCGCTGATCGCCTCGGGCACCACGCCCAAGCTGATCCAGAAGGAGTCGCAGGTCCGGATCATCGGCTACGGCGCCATGCTGACCGAGTCGTTCGTGGCCGTGATGGCGCTGATCGCCGCGTCGATCCTGGACCCCGGGCTGTACTACGCGATGAACGCCCCGGCCGGCCTGCTCGGCACCACCGTGGAGTCGGCGTCGGAGGCGGTGAACAACCTCGGGTTCGCGATCACCCCGGAGGCGCTGGCCGGCGCGGCCGCCGCGGTCCAGGAGAGCACCCTGATCGCCCGCACCGGCGGCGCGCCGACGCTGGCCGTCGGCATGTCGGAGATCTTCTCCGGGGTCTTCGGCGGGGACGCGCTCAAGGCGTTCTGGTACCACTTCGCGATCATGTTCGAGGCGCTGTTCATCCTCACCACGGTGGACGCCGGCACCCGGGTCGGGCGCTACATGCTGCAGGACACCCTGGGCAACGTGCACAAGCCGTTCCGGGACGTGAACTGGAAGCCCGGGCTGTGGATCACCAGCGCGATCGTGGTCGGCGCCTGGGGCTACTTCCTGTGGGCCGGCGTGAACGACCCGCTGGGCGGGATCAACCAGCTGTTCCCGCTGTTCGGCATCGCGAACCAGCTGCTCGCCGCGATCGCGCTGACCGTCTGCACCACGTTGCTGATCAAGACCGGGCGGGCCCGGTACGCGTGGGTGACCGCGGTGCCGCTGGCCTGGGACGTGGCCGTGACGCTCACCGCGAGCTGGCAGAAGGTGTTCTCGGCCGACCCGAAGCTGGGCTTCTTCGCCCAGCGCGCCCGGTACGCCGCGGCGCTGGAGCAGGGCGAGGTGCTGGCCCCGGCCAAGACCATCGACGAGATGTCCACGGTGGTGCTCAACTCCACCGTGGACGGGGTGCTGTCGATCTTCTTCGCGGCGCTGGTGGTCATCGTCGTGGTGAACGCGATGTTCGTCTGGTACCGGGCGCTGACCGCGACCGAGCCGCTGGGCAGCAGCGAGGCGCCCGCGGTGCCGTCGAAGATCGTGGCACCGGCCGGGTTGATCGCCACCGCCGAGGAGAAGCGGGCGATGGCCGCGGCCGGGGAGCGGCAGTGATCGCGGCGCTGCGCCGGGCCGGCTCGGGCGTGCGCTGGTACCTGCGCGAACTGACCGGGGAGTCGGCCTACGACCACTACCTCGACCGGCACCACCGGGAGCACCCGGACGCGGTCCCGCTGACCCGCCGGGAGTTCGAGAAGCGGCGGACCGATCACGCCGAGGCCAACCCGCAGGCCCGCTGCTGCTGACCCCCGCCCCGTGACAACCGACCGTGAGGGCCGAACTACGACCGCATCGAACGCACTGTGACTCCGCGGCCCACCCTTCGGCGTCCGGCATCAGGATGATCCACGGCCGGCGGGCCGGAGCCGAGGGGAAGCCGGGGCTGCCGGGCGTGCTCGGGCCGGCCACCGCCCGGTTCCGGCCGGGTCGCTACCGTGACTGCCGGCAGGCGGGCCGAACGTGTCCGTCCGGCCGCTGCCGTGCCTCGGTGGGAACGGCTCCGGAGGTCAGGGCTTCAGCGCGACCGCACCCCAGTGCCCGACTCCGTCGGCAGTGGGTGGCACGCCGACCTCCCCGTGTTCCGGGCGCCATGCGGTGACCGGCACGATCCCCGGCTCGACGAGGTCGAGCCCGCTGGTGAACTGTTCGACATCGGCCCGTGACCGGGCCCAGAACCGCATCCCCGACCCCTCGAACACCTTGCCCAGCTCGGCTGCGGTCTGCTCGTCCAGGAAGTCCATGGTGGCGTGGGTGAGCACCAGGTACGACCCCGACGGGACCGCGTCGAGCAGGGTGCGGACGTGCTGCACCGGGTGGTCGTCGTCGAGCAGGTGGTGCAACACGGCGATGAGCATCACCGCCACCGGCTTGCTCAGGTCGAGGTGCTGCGCGGCGGCGGCCAGGATGGCCCGGGGGTCCCGCAGGTCGGCGTGCACGTAGGCGGTGCCCCCGCCGGTCAGCAGGGCCCGCGCGTGGGCGAGCACGAGCGGGTCGTAGTCGGTGTAGACGACCTTGGCCTGGGGGTTCAGGCTCAACGCCACCTCGTGGGTGTTCTGCATGGTCGGCAGCCCGGTGCCGATGTCGAGGAACTGGTCGATGCCCTGACCGGCGACGAACTGCACCGCTCGGCGCAGGAACGCGCGGTTGTGCTTCGCGCCGACCGGCATCCACGGCACGGCCTTCAAGAGGTTGTCCCCGACCTGGCGGTCGGCCTCGTAGTTGTTCTTGCCGCCCAGGATGTAGTCGTACACCCGCGCCTCGTGCGGGCGGCTGACGTCGATCTCGACTCTGGCCACGCTGCGACACTACCGAGCGCCCGCCTCGACCCGGAAGGCGGACGTTCGGCGGGCGGGCGTCAGAGGGCTTTGAGTTCTTCGGTGACCTGGGCCACGGACTTCTTGGCGTCACCGAACAGCATCGAGGTGTTCTCGGCGTAGAACAGCGGGTTGTCGATGCCGGCGAAGCCGCTGCTCATCGAGCGCTTGAGGACGATCACCGAGCGGCTCTCGTCGACGTTCAGGATCGGCATGCCGTGGATGGGCGAGCTCGGGTCGGTGCGCGCCGCCGGGTTGGTGACGTCGTTCGCCCCGATCACCAGCGTGACGTCGGTGCGGGCGAACTCGTCGTTGATCTCGTCCATCTCCTTGAGCGCGTCGTAGGAGACGTCGGCCTCGGCGAGCAGCACGTTCATGTGCCCGGGCATCCGGCCGGCGACCGGGTGGATGGCGTACTTGACCTCCACGCCCTTGCTCTCCAGCAGCTTGGCCATGTCCTTGACCGCGTGCTGGGCCTGGGCCACCGCCATGCCGTAGCCGGGGACCACGATGACCTGCGAGGCGTAGGCCATCTGCACGGCGGCGTCGGCGGCCGAGGTGGACCGGACGATCCGCTCGACGCCGTCGTCGGCGCCGGGCAGGGTGGTGGTGCCGCCGAACCCGCCGGCCACGATGGCCGGGATGGAGCGGTTCATCGCCTTGGCCATCAGGTTCGTCAGGATCGAACCGGAGGCGCCGACGATCATGCCGGCGACGATCATCGCGGTGTTGTCCAGAGCCAGCCCGGCGGCCGCCGCGGAGAGCCCGGTGAGCGCGTTGAGCAGGGAGATGACCACCGGCATGTCGGCGCCGCCGATCGGCAGCACCACCAGCACGCCGAGCACCGCGGCCAGCACCAGCAGCCCGATCACCCAGATCTCCGGCGCGCCGCCGAGCCCGGCGACCACCGCGCAGGCCACCGCCCCGAGCAGCAGCACCCCGTTGACCAGCTGCTGGGCCCGGCCCAGCCCGATCGGACCGCCGGGTAGGATCTCCTGCAGCTTGCCGAACGCGATCAGCGAGCCCCAGAACGAGATCGACCCGATGATCGCCGCGAACAGCGTGGCGATGATGACGTAGCCCGGCTCGTCGGTGAAGCCGCCGGTGCTGCGGAACTCCGACCAGGCGATCAGCGCGACCGCGCCGCCGCCGACGCCGTTGAACAGCGCCACCATCTGCGGCATCGCGGTCATCTTGACCTGGCGGGCGGACGGCACGCCGAGCGCGGCGCCGACCACCAGCCCGACGATGATGAGCACCCAGTTGTGCTCGACCTGCAGCAGCGTGGCGCCGACCGCGAGGGCCATGCCGACCGCGGCGATCCAGTTGCCGCGGACCGCGGTCTTCGGCCCGGTCAGGCCCATCAGGCCGTAGATGAACAGGGCGAAGGAGATGATGTAGAGGATCGGGACGACGGTGTCCAGGGCGGTGCGGTCCATCGGCTCAGCCCTGCCCGTCGGTGTCGCGCCGGGCCTGCGGCCGGGCCTTGAACATCGCCAGCATCCGGTCGGTGACCAGGAACCCGCCGATCACGTTGATCATGCCGAAGGCGATCGCCACCACCAGGATGATCGAGTCGGCCACCGAGGGGTTCTCCAGGTGCCCCAGCACGATCAGCCCGCCGAGCAGCACGATCCCGTGGATCGCGTTGGTGCCCGACATCAGCGGGGTGTGCAGCGTGTTGGGCACCTTGGAGATCACCGTGAAGCCGACGAAGCCGGCCAGCACCAGGATCGCCAGGTTGGCCAGCAGTCCGCCGTCCATCAGGCACCGTCCTTCGGGGAGTCGACCGGGCGGGTGACGCAGGACTTGGCGAGCACCTCGTCGCCCCAGTCCGGCGCGAGCGCGCCGGCCTCGTCGAGCATCAGCTCCAGCAGCGACGAGACGTTGCGCGCGTACAGCTCGGAGGCGTGCTCGGGCATGGTCGCCGGCAGGTTCAGCGGCGAGGCGATGGTGACGTCGTGCCGGACGACGACCTCACCGGGCTCGGTGAGCTCGCAGTTGCCGCCGGCCTCGCCGGCCAGGTCGACCACCACGCTGCCCGGCCGCATGCCCTGCACGGCGGTCGCGGTGACCAGGGTCGGCGCCGTCCGGCCGGGCACCAGCGCGGTGGTGATCACCACGTCGAACCCGGTGATCGCCTCCTCCAGCCGCTTCTGCTGCTGGGCCCGCTCGTCCTCGGTGAGCTCGCGGGCGTAGCCGCCCTCGCCGGCCGCGTCGATGCCCAGGTCGAGCCACTGCGCGCCCAGCGACCGGACCTGGTCGGCCACCTCGGGTCGCACGTCGTAGCCGGTGGTGCGGGCGCCGAGCCGCTTGGCGGTGGCCAGGGCCTGCAGCCCGGCCACGCCGACCCCGAGGACCAGGGCGGTGGCCGGTTTCACCGTGCCCGCCGCGGTGGTGAGCATCGGGAAGAACCGGGTGGAGCGCTCGGCGGCCAGCAGCACCGCCTTGTACCCGGCCACGTTGGCCTGCGAGGACAGCGCGTCCATCGACTGGGCCCGGGAGATCCGCGGGATCGCCTCCATGGCGAACGCCTGCACGCCGGCCTCGCGCAGCGCGACGACCGTCTGCGGGGAGGTCAGCGGGGCCAGGAAGCCGATCAGCGTGCCGCCCGGCGCCAGCCGGGCGATCTCCTCGGCGGTGGGCGGGGCGACCTTGGCCACCACCTGGCAGGCCCACGGGTCACCGACGGTGGCGCCGGCCGCGGTGTAGAGCTCGTCGGGGATCAGGGCGCCGAGTCCGGCACCGGACTCCACGACGATCTGCACCCCCCGGGCGCGGAGCTTCTCGACGACCTTCGGGACCAGGGCGACCCGGCGCTCGCCGGGCCCGGTCTCGCGGGGTATCCCCACCGTCGCGGGCTGCTGAGCCGCGGCATCGGAACTCATGGGGGGAACCTAGACCAGCCGACGAACCGATCACGTCGTACTGTGACCGGGTCCTGACCGGGCCGGTTCATGAACCGATTCAGGCGGGCAGCGTGAGGATCCGCGGCCCGTCCTCGGTGATCGCCACCGAGTGCTCCCAGTGCACGGCCCGGGCGCCGTCCGCGGTGACCACGGTCCAGCCGTCGTCCAGCTCGCGGGTCTCCGGCTCGCCCGCGGTGAGCATCGGCTCGATGGCCAGTGCCATGCCCGGGCGCAGCCGCGGGCCCTGCCCGGGGTCGCCGAAGTTGGGCAGGAACGGGTCCATGTGCATGGCCGTGCCGATCCCGTGCCCGCCGTACTCGGCGACGATCCCGTACGGCACCCCGTCCCGGCGGCCGGCCTCCGCGCAGGCGGTCTGCACCGCGTGCGAGACGTCGGACAGCCGGGCGTCCGGGCGGACCGCGGCGATCCCGGCGTGCAGGGCGGCCTCGCAGGCCGCGGACAGCGCCAGGTCCGCCGCGGGCACCGCGCCGATCGGGAGCGTCACCGCGGCGTCGCCGTGCCAGCCGTCCAGGATGGCGCCGCAGTCGACCGACACCAGGTCGCCGTCCGCGAGCACCTGGGACGACGACGGGATGCCGTGCACGATCTGCTCGTTGACCGACGCGCAGATCGACGCCGGGAAGCCGTGGTAGCCCAGGAACGACGGCACCGCGCCGGCCGCGCGGATCACCCCTTCGGCGACCTCGTCCAGCTCCCCGGTGCTCACCCCCGGACGGGCCACCGCGGTGACCGCGGCCAGCGCCTCGGCCACGACGGCGCCGGCTGCCCGCATGGCGTCCAGCTCGGCCGGTGTCTTGAGCTCGATGTCGCGGCCCCGCCAGCGGGCCAGCAGCGTCCGCACCCCGCCGCGCGCCATCAGGTCGAGCGCAACGCGGACAGCACCCGGGAGGTGATCTCCTCGACCGTGCCGACGGCGTCCACGGTCACCAACCGGTCGCCGTAGAACTCCAGCAGCGGGGTGGTCTCGTCCCGGTAGACCTGCTGGCGGTTGCGGATGACCTGCTCGGTGTCGTCGGCCCGGCCGCGACCGAGCAGCCGGGCGACCAGCTCGTCCTCGGGCACCTGGAACTCGACGATGGCGTCGATCGCCTCGCCGCGCTCGGTGAGCAGCCCGGCCAGCGCCTCGGCCTGCGCGATGGTGCGCGGGAAGCCGTCCAGGATGAAGCCCTTGGCGGCGTCGTCGCGGGTCAGCCGGTCGCGGACCATCTGCACGGTCACCGCGTCCGGGACCAGGTCGCCGGCGTCCATGTACCGCTTGGCCTCCAGGCCCACCGGCGTCTCCTGCTCCAGGTTGGCCCGGAACAGGTCGCCGGTCGAGATGTGCGGGACGTCGAGCTCCTCGGCGAGCCGTTCGGCTTGCGTACCCTTGCCGGCTCCCGGCGGCCCGACCAGAACGAGACGCACCACAGATCCTCCTGTACTCCCCGAACCCTGTGAACGCTGGGCTAGCGCACCCCAGCGCGCCTGACGTTAGCGCAGGAAACCGTCGTACTTGCGCTGCATGAGCTGGCTCTCGATCTGCTTGACGGTGTCCAGACCGACGCCAACCATGATCAGGACCGCGGTCCCGCCGAACGGGAAGTTCTGGTTCTGACCGTTGCCGGTGATGCCGAGGAAGAAGTTCGGCAGCACCGCGATCAGGCCCAGGTACAGCGATCCGGGCAGGGTGATGCGGGAGAGCACGAAGTTCAGGTACTCGGCGGTCGGCCGCCCGGGACGGATGCCGGGGATGAAGCCGCCGAACTTCTTCATCTCGTCGGCGCGTTCCTCGGGGTTGAACGTGATGCCGACGTAGAAGTACGTGAAGAAGATGATCAGGGCGAAGTACAGGATGATGTGCACCCAGCTGGACTGGTCGACCAGGTAGGTCTGCACGAACTGCTGGAAGCCGCCGCCGGCGCCGCCGGCCAGCCGGGAGATCAGGTCGGGCAGGTACAGCAGCGACGAACCGAAGATCACCGGGATGACGCCGGCCTGGTTGACCTTCAGCGGCAGGTAGGTCGAGGTGCCGCCGTACATCCGGCGGCCGACCATGCGCTTGGCGTACTGCACCGGGATGCGCCGCTGGCCCTGCTCGACGAACACCACGCTGGCGATGATGGCCAGGCCGAAGAAGCAGACACCGGCGAACACCAGCGGACCGGAGTTGGTCAGGATGTTGCTGCCCTCGGCCGGGATCCGGGCCGCGATCGAGGCGAAGATCAGCAGCGACATGCCGTTGCCGACGCCGCGCTCGGTGACCTGCTCGCCCAGCCACATGATGACGGCGGTGCCGGCGGTCATCACGATCACGATGACCGAGAGGTTCCAGACCGAGGAGTCCGGGATGACCGGCAGCGAGCACTCGCCGAACAGCTGGCCGCGGTCGGCCAGCGCGACGATGCCGGTGGCCTGCAGCACCGCCAGCGCGATGGTCAGGTAGCGGGTGTACTGGGTCAGCTTGTTCTGACCCGACTGCCCTTCCTTCTTCAGCTGCTCGAACCGCGGGATGACCACGGTGAGCAGCTGGACGATGATGCTCGCGGTGATGTAGGGCATGATGCCCAGCGCGAAGATCGACAACTGCAGCAGCGCGCCGCCGGAGAACAGGTTGATCAGCGAGTAGACGCTGGAGTTCTCCCCGCCCTGGACCTGGGCGATGCACTCCTGGACGTTCGGGTACGACACCCCGGGCGACGGGATCGTCGCCCCGAGCCGGTAGACCGCCACGATCCCGAGCGTGAAGAGGATCTTCTTCCGGAGATCCGGCGTGGTCAGTGCCGAACGGAAAGCGCTGAGCACTCGGTGATCCTCCTGTACTGGTGGCCCCCTGCACTGCGGCCCGGGCCGACTTTACGCGGTCGTGCGGCCCCCACGGCACGGGCCGGCGCGATGGGCGCCGGCCCGCACCGAACGGGTCCCGACCGGCGAGCTACAGCTCGGTGATGGTGCCGCCGGCCGCCGTGATCTTGTCACGGGCGGCGCCGGAGAAGCGGTGCGCGGAGACGGTCAGGGCGATGCCCTCGAGCTCCCCGTCGCCCAGCACCTTGACCAGCTTGCGGGGGCGGACCGCGCCGGCGGCGACGAGTTCGTCGACGCCCACGGTGCCACCCTCGGGGAACAGCTGGGCCAGGTCGCCGATGTTGACCACCTGGTACTCCACCCGGAACCGGTTCTTGAAGCCCTTGAGCTTGGGCAGCCGCATGTGCAGCGGCATCTGGCCACCCTCGAAGGCGGCCGAGACGCCCTTGCGGGCCCGGGTGCCCTTGGTGCCGCGGCCGGCGGTCTTGCCGCCCTTGCCGCCCTCACCACGACCGACCCGGGTCTTCGGGGTCTTCGCGCCCGGGGCCGGCCGCAGGTGGTGGATCTTGATGGGACGGGCGGCCCGGCCCTCGGCCGGGTCCGCCGCCTTCTTCGGGGTGCTCACGATGGATCGACCTCCTCCACCGTCACCAGGTGCCGGACGGTGTGGATCATGCCGCGGACCTGCGGCGTGTCGGGCCAGTCCGCGGACTGCCGGATCTTGCGCAGGCCCAGGGAGCGCAGCGTCAGGCGCTGGTTCTCCTTGCACCCGATGCTGCTGCGCAGCTGGGTGACCCGCAGGATCGTGTCGGTGGTGGGCGTGGACTGCGCGGTGGGCGCCGGACGCGCCGAAGCGGTCTTGGCCATCAGGACCGCGCCCCCTGCGCCGCGATCGCCCGGGCGCGCATCATCTGCGCCGGAGCGACGTCCTCGAGCGGCAGCCCACGACGGGCGGCCACCTCCTCCGGACGCTGGATCATCTTCAGCGCGGCGATCGTGGCCTGCACGACGTTGATCGCGTTGTCGCTGCCCAGGCTCTTGGAGAGCACGTCGTGGATCCCGGCGCACTCCAGCACCGCGCGCACCGGGCCACCGGCGATGACGCCGGTACCGGCGCTGGCCGGGCGCAGCAGCACCACACCGGCCGCGGCCTCGCCCTGCACCCGGTGCACGATCGTGCCGCCGATGCGGGGGACGCGGAAGAAGTTCTTCTTCGCCTCCTCCACACCCTTGGCGATCGCCGCGGGCACCTCCTTGGCCTTGCCGTAGCCGACGCCGACCAGGCCGTCGCCGTCACCGACGATCATCAGCGCGGTGAAGCTGAACCGCCGACCGCCCTTGACGACCTTGGCCACGCGGTTGATGGTGACCAGCCGCTCGATGTACGGGGTCTTGTCCTGGGCCGCCCCGCCACGGCCTCCGTCCCGGCGGTCCCGGCGGTCGCGGTTGTCACCGCTGCCACCACCGGGCCCTCCGCCGTCACGCCGTGTACGTCCCGGCATCAGACGTTCCCTTCCGTGTTGTCGATCATTACCGTGTGGCCGTCCATCAGAACTCCAGACCGCCCTCGCGGGCGGCGTCGGCCAGCGCGGCGATCCGTCCGTGGTAGTCGTAACCACCCCGGTCGAAGACCACTGCGGTCACGCCGGCCTCGCGGGCGCGGGCGGCCACCAGCTCGCCGACCCGGGTCGCCCGGGCCTTCTTGTCGCCGTCCATCGCGCGGACGTCGGCCTCCATCGTCGAGGCCGCGGCCAGCGTGTGTCCGGCGGCGTCGTCGATGAGCTGCACCAGCAGGTGCCGCGAGCTGCGCTTGACCGCCAGCCGCGGGCGCTCGGCGCTGCCGATCACCTTCTTGCGCAGCCGGGCGTGCCGGTTGGTGATCGAGGTCCGGCGCTTGCGCGAGACCTGCGACGCCATCCGCTTCCGGGCGGCGTTGGACGTCGTGGCCGTAGTCGTGTCTGCCATGGCTACTTACCCGTCTTCCCGACCTTGCGGCGGATGACCTCGCCCGCGTACCGCACACCCTTGCCCTTGTACGGGTCGGGCTTGCGCAGCTTGCGGATCTTCGCGGAGATCTCGCCGACCTGCTGCTTGTCGATGCCGGAGACCGAGAACCGGGTCGGCGACTCGACCTTGAAGGTGATGCCGTCCGGTGCGGTGATCACGACCGGGTGGCTGTAGCCGAGGGCGAACTCGAGCGAGTTGCCCTTCAGCGCCACCCGGTAACCGACGCCGTGGATCTCCAGCTTCTTCTCGTAGCCGGCGGTCACGCCGACCACGAGGTTGTTGAGCAGCGTGCGGGACAGGCCGTGGTAGGCCTTGGTCTTCCGCTCGTCGTCCGGTCGCTTGACCGTGACGACGCCGTCCTCGCCACGCTCGACGGTGATCGGCTCGATCACCGTGTGCGTCAGGGTGCCCTTGGGCCCCTTGATGGTCACCGTGCGACCGTCGATGGCCACGTCGACCCCGGACGGCACGGTGATGGGCAGCTTCCCGATGCGGGACATGTTCTAACCCCTCACCAGACGTAGGCGAGGACTTCCCCGCCCACGCCGTTCTTGTACGCCTGCCGCTCGGTCTGCAGACCGTTCGACGTCGAGATGATGGCGATGCCCAGACCGCCGAGAACCCGGGGCAGGCCGGTGGACTTCGCGTAGACCCGCAGGCCGGGCTTGGAGACCCGGCGCAGGCCCGCGATGCTGCGCTCGCGGTTGCGGCCGTACTTCAGCTCGACGACCAGCGACTTGCCGACCTCGGCGTCCTCGACGGTGTGGCCGGCGATGTAGCCCTCGCGCTGGAGGATCTCGGCGATCGCGACCTTGAGCTTGGAGTGCGGCATGACCACGCGGTCGTGGTACGCCGAGTTGGCGTTGCGCAGACGCGTGAGCATGTCTGCGATGGGATCGGTCATCGTCACGGTGACGTCACTGCTTTCCCGCCTGGTTCCCCGGAGGGCCTGTGGCGATAGATGCACTTCGTGGAGCGGATGCGCTACCAGCTGCTCTTGCTGACGCCGGGCAGCTCGCCCGCGTGCGCCATCTCGCGGACGCAGATCCGGCACAGGCCGAACTTGCGCAGCACCGCGCGCGGCCGCCCGCACTTCTGGCAGCGGGTGTAGCCGCGGACCTTGAACTTGGGCTTGGCCGCGGCCTTGATCCGCAGCGCCTTCTTGGCCATCTCACGCCTCCCAGACATGCAGTACGGGAAGCCGAGCCTGCTTCGTCGAAGTCATCTCACGCCTCCCTGAACGGGAAGCCGAGCCTGCGCAGCAGCGCCCGGCCTTCCTCGTCGTTCGTCGCCGTGGTGACGACCGTGATGTCCATGCCGCGCGGGCGGTCGATGCTGTCCGGGTCGATCTCGTGGAACATCGACTGCTCGTTCAGCCCGAACGTGTAGTTGCCGCGACCGTCGAACTGGGTCGGCGACAGCCCGCGGAAGTCCCGGATGCGCGGCAGCGCGATGGTCAGCAGCCGGTCCAGGAACTCCCACATCCGGTCGTTGCGCAGGGTGACCTTCGCGCCGATCGGCATGCCCTCGCGCAGCTTGAACTGCGCGATGGACTTGGTGGCCCGGCGGATCTGCGGCTTCTGGCCGGTGATGGTGGCCAGGTCGCGGACGGCGCCGTCGATGAGCTTGGCGTCGCGCGCGGCGTCGCCGACACCCATGTTGACGACGACCTTGGTCACGCCGGGGATCTGCATGACGTTGCCGTAGGAGAACTGCTCGCGCAGCTCGCCGGCGATCTCGTCGCGGTAGCGCTGCTTGAGCCGCGGCAGGACCTTCGTGGACGTCGTCTCGGACGTCGTCTCAGCGGTGGTCATCTCAGATCTCCTTCCCGTTGCGCCGGGAGATCCGCACGCGCTTGCCGTCCTCGGTGGTCGACTTGCCCACCCGGGTCGGCTTGCCGTCGGAGTCGATCAGCATCACGTTCGAGACGTGGATGGCCGCTTCCTGGGTGACGATGCCGCCGGACTGCGCGCCGCGCTGGTTCTGGCTGACCCGGGTGTGCTTCTTGATCCGGTTCACACCCTCGACCAGGACCCGGCTGCGCTCCGGGTAGGCGTGGATGACCTTGCCCCGCGCGCCCTTGTCCTTGCCGGCGATCACCAGCACGGTGTCGCCCTTCTTGATCTTCATGTCAGAGCACCTCCGGAGCCAGCGAGATGATCTTCATGAACCGGCGGTCGCGGAGCTCGCGACCGACCGGGCCGAAGATGCGGGTCCCGCGCGGCTCGCCGTTGTCCTTGATCAGCACAGCGGCGTTCTCGTCGAACCGGATGTAGCTGCCGTCCGGGCGGCGCCGCTCCTTGACCGTGCGCACGATGACGGCCTTGACGACGTCACCGCGCTTGACCCCGGCCGCCGGGATCGCCTCCTTGACGGTGGCGACGATGGTGTCGCCGATGCCGGCGTAGCGCCGCGCCGAGCCGCCCAGCACCCGGATGCACAGGATCTCCTTGGCACCGGTGTTGTCGGCGACCCGGAGCCGCGACTCCTGCTGGATCACTTTGCCTTCTCCAGGATCTCCACGAGCCGCCAGCGCTTGGTGGCCGACAGCGGGCGGGTCTCCATCAGCCGGACGCGGTCGCCGACGCCGGCCGTGTTGGCCTCGTCGTGCGCCTTGACCTTGCTCGTCCGGCGGATGACCTTGCCGTACAGCGGGTGCTTCACCCGGTCCTCGAGGGTCACCACGATGGTCTTGTCCATCTTGTCCGACACCACGAGGCCCTCGCGTACCTTGCGCTCGCCGCGGGTCTTCTCCTGCGGCGGCGTCTTCGCGTCACTCATGCCGCGCCCTCGTCACTCTCGTCGGGGGCGGCCGAGAGGCCCAGCTCGCGCTCACGCATGATCGTGTAGATCCGCGCGATGTCGTGCCGGACGGTACGCAGCCGCCGGTTGTTGTCCAGCTGCCCGGTGGCCATCTGGAAGCGGAGGTTGAACAGCTCCTCCTTGGCCTCCCGGACGCGGAGCGTGAGCTCCTCGTCGGTGAGCTCGCGCAGCTCGGCTGCGGTGGTCGAGGCCATCAGATGTCACCACCCTCACGGGTCACGATCCGGCACTTCATGGGCAGCTTGTGGATGGCGCGGCGGAGCGCCTCGCGCGCGGTCTGCTCGTTCGGGTAGCTCATCTCGAACAGCACCCGGCCGGGCTTGACGTTGGCGATCCACTTCTCCGGCGAGCCCTTGCCGGACCCCATCCGGGTCTCGGCCGGCTTCTTGGTCAGCGGTCGGTCCGGGAAGATGTTGATCCAGACCTTGCCGCCACGGCGGATGTGCCGGTTGATGGCGATACGGGCCGACTCGATCTGCCGGTTGGTCACGTACGCCGGCTCCAGCGCCTGGATCCCGAAGTCACCGAAGGTGACGCGGGTGCCGCCGGTGGCCGCCCCGGTCCGGTGCGGCCGGTGCTGCTTGCGGTGCTTGACCTTGCGTGGGATGAACATCGGTTACGACTCCGTCCCGGACTCGACCGGCGCGTCGGCCGGGGCCGTCGCGGTGGCCGTGCCGCCACCGGCCTGCTCGGCCGCGGCCCGCCCGGCCTCGGTGCTGGTGCCGGTGGTGCCCGAGGCACCCGAACGGCGCTTCTGCGGGCGCTCCCGGCGCGGGCCGCGGTCGGCGCTCGGCGCGGACGCCGGAGCGCCCTCGCGACGGCCGCCGACGACGTCACCCTTGTAGATCCACACCTTGACGCCGATCCGGCCGAACGAGGTACGGGCCTCGAACAGGCCGTAGTCGATGTCGGCGCGCAGCGTGTGCAGCGGGACCCGACCCTCGCGGTAGAACTCCGACCGCGACATCTCGGCCCCGCCCAGACGACCCGAGCACTGCACCCGGATGCCCTTGACCTGCGGCGACCGCATGGCCGACTGGATGGCCTTGCGCATCGCGCGGCGGAACGCCACCCGGTTGGACAGCTGCTCGGCCACGCCCTGGGCGACCAGCTGCGCGTCGGACTCGGCGTTCTTGACCTCGAGGATGTTCAGCTGCACCTGCTTCTTGGTGAGCTTCTCCAGGTTGCCCCGGATCCGGTCGGCCTCCGCGCCGCGGCGGCCGATCACGATGCCCGGCCGCGCGGTGTGGATGTCCACCCGGACGCGGTCGCGGGTGCGCTCGATCTCGACCTTGGAGATGCCGGCCCGCTCCATGCCCTTGGAGAGCATGCGGCGGATCTCGACGTCCTCCTTGACGTACTCGGCGTACTGCTTGTCGGCGTACCAGCGCGACTTCCAGTCGGTGGTGATACCGAGCCGGAAACCGTGCGGGTTGATCTTCTGACCCATCAGCGGGCCCTCCCCTTCGCCCCGCGAGCGGACCGGTCGGCGGTGCGCGCCGGCACGGACTCGACCTCGGCGGTGATGTGGCTCGTCCGCTTGCGGATCCGGTAGGCGCGGCCCTGGGCCCGCGGACGGATCCGCTTGAGGGTCGGCCCCTCGTCGGCGGTGAGCAGCGACACCACCAGGGTGTCGCGGTCGATGTCGAGGTTGTTCTCGGCGTTCGCCGCGGCACTCGCGACGACCTTGTACACCGGCTCGGCGGCGGCCTGCGGCGAGAACCGCAGGATGTCCAGCGCCTCCTGCAGGGGCTTGCCCTTGACCAGGGCGATCACCCGCCGCACCTTCGTCGGCGACATGCGCACGTACCGCGCCACCGCGCGCGCCCGAACGGGTGCGGCGGCAGAGCTCTCGGCTGTGACAGCCATGTTCTCTCCTCTGCTCTCCGGCCCGCTCTTAGCGCCTGCGCGCCTTGCGGTCGTCCTTGATGTGGCCCCGGAAGGTCCGCGTGGGCGCGAACTCGCCCAGCTTGTGGCCGACCATCGAGTCCGACACGAACACCGGCACGTGCTTGCGGCCGTCGTGCACCGCGATCGTGTGGCCGATCATGTCGGGGATGATGGTGGACCGACGGGACCAGGTCCGGATGACGGTCTTCTTGCCCGACTCGTTGAGCGCGTCCACCTTCTTGAGCAGGTGGTCGTCCACGAACGGGCCCTTCTTCAGGCTGCGCGGCATTGGTTACCTCCCTGCTCAGCGCTTCTTGCCGGTACGACGCCGGCGAACGATCATCTTGTCGGACGGCTTGCTGCGGCGGGTGCGGCCCTCGGGCTTGCCCGCCGGGTTGACCGGGTGGCGACCACCCGAGGTCTTGCCCTCGCCACCACCGTGCGGGTGGTCGACCGGGTTCATCGCGACCCCGCGGACGGTCGGGCGCTTGCCCTTCCACCGCATCCGGCCGGCCTTGCCCCAGTTGATGTTGGAGTGGTCGGCGTTGCCGACCTCACCGATGGTGGCCCGGCAGCGGACATCGACGTTGCGGATCTCCCCCGACGGCAGCCGGAGCTGCGCGTAGGGCCCGTCCTTGGCGACCAGCTGGACGCCGGACCCCGCCGAGCGGGCGATCTTGGCGCCGCCACCGGGGCGGAGCTCGATCGCGTGCACCACGGTGCCGGTCGGGATGTTGCGCAGCGGCAGGTTGTTGCCCACCTTGATGTCCGACCGCGGCCCGGCCTCGACGGTGTCACCCTGCTTGAGCTTGGCCGGCGCGATGATGTAGCGCTTCTCGCCGTCGGCGTAGTGCAGCAGCGCGATCCGCGAGGTGCGGTTCGGGTCGTACTCGATGTGCGCGACCTTGGCCGGCACACCGTCCTTGTCGTTGCGCCGGAAGTCGATCAGGCGGTAGGCGCGCTTGTGCCCGCCGCCCTGGTGCCGGGTGGTGACCCGGCCGTGCACGTTCCGGCCGCCCTTGCTGTGCAGCGGACGGATCAGCGACTTCTCCGGCGTGGACCGGGTGATCTCGGCGAAGTCCGAGACGCTGGAGCCGCGGCGGCCCGGCGTCGTCGGCTTGTACTTGCGGATGCCCATGTCTGTCGCCCCTCAGCTCGCCCGGCCACCGAACACGTCGATCGTCCGGCTCTCCTCGGAGAGCGTGACGATCGCGCGCTTGGTGTCCTTGCGCTTGCCGTAGCCGGTGCGGGAGCGCTTGCGCTTCCCGGGGCGGTTCAGCGTGTTGACGCTGAGCACCTTGACCCCGAACACCTTCTCCACAGCGATCTTGATCTGGGTCTTGTTCGCATCGGGGCGCACGAGGAAGGTGTACTGCCGCTCCTCGAGCAGGCCGTAGCTCTTCTCCGAGACCACCGGCGCGAGCAGGACGTCCCGCGGATCCGGGATCATTCCTCCTCCTCCGTGATCTGGTCAGCGGCCTTCTTCTCGGCGCGCTGGGAAGGCGGCAGGGAGAACCCGGCCGCTTCGGCCGCCTCGGCGGAGGTGAACCACACCTCGGCGACGGTGCGGGCGTAGAACGAGCTGCCCGGCACGTGGTAGAGCATCGAGTCGGCGTTGCCCTTGACCGGGAAGCCGTCGGGCTGCGAGCCGTCGGCCAGCGGAGCGTGGCTCTCCGACCCGTAGGACGTCCCGCCGTCGGTGTCGACGACCTCGCCCTCACGCGCGGACGCCCTGGCGCTCCGCTTGGTCGGCGTGCCGATCGGGCCCTCCAGGAAGTCCGCCAGCGCGTCCTCGGTGAACACCACGACGTCGTTGACCAGCACGTCGTAGGTGTTCAGCTGACCGGGCTCGATCAGGTGCACGGTCGGCAGGTTGCGCAGGCTCAGCCAGCTGACCGCGTCGTCGCGACCGATCACGACCAGCGCCTTGACGTTCTCGCCGGCCAGCTCGGTGATCGCGATCCGGGCCGCCTTCGTCGACGGGGTCTCGCCGGTGACCAGCGAGGACACCACGTGCACCAGGCCGGCGCGGGCGCGGTCGGACAGCGCCCCGCGCAGCGCCGCGGCCTTCATCTTCTTGGGCGTCTTCTGCGCGTAGTCGCGCGGCTGCGGCCCGTGCACGATGCCACCACCGGCGAACTGCGGCGCCCGGGTGGAGCCCTGACGGGCCCGGCCGGTGCCCTTCTGCCGGTAGGGCTTCTTGCCACCGCCGCGGACCTCGCCGCGGGTCTTGGTGGAGTGCGTGCCCTGCCGGGCGGCCGCCAGCTGCGCGGTGACCACCTGGTGCATCAGCGGGATGTTCGCCGGCGCGTCGAAGACGTGCGCGGGGAGCTCGGCACTGCTCGTGCCGCCGCCCTTCTGCAGGCTCGTGCTCATGCCTTCGCACCACCCTTCGCGGCCGACTTGACCAGCAGCAGACCGCCCCGCGGACCGGGAACGGCGCCCTTGATCAGCAGCAGTCCGTTGTCGGTGTCGACGCGGTGCACCGTGAGGTTCTGGGTGGTCGTGCGGGCGTTGCCCATCCGACCGGCCATCCGCAGGCCCTTGAACACCCGGCCCGGGGTGGCGCAGCCGCCGATGGAGCCCGGCGACCGGTGCTTGCGCTGGGTGCCGTGGCTGGCGCCCAGGCCCTTGAAGCCGTGCCGCTTCATCACGCCCGCGGTGCCCTTGCCCTTGCTGGTGCCGACCACGTCGACGACCGCGCCGGCGGCGAACACGTCGGCGCCGATCTCCTGGCCCACCGAGTACTCCCCGGCGTCGGACGTGCGCAGCTCGACCAGGTGGCGGCGCGGCGTGGTGCCGGCCTTGGTGAAGTGGCCGGTGCGCGGCTTGTTGGCCTTGCGGGGGTCGATGGCACCGTAGGCGAGCTGGACGGCGATGTAGCCGTCCTTCTCCGCCGTGCGGACCTGCGTCACCACGTTCGGGCCCGCCTGGACCACGGTGACCGGCACCACCCGGTTGTTCTCGTCGAAGACCTGGGTCATCCCGAGCTTGGTGCCCAGGATCCCGGTGATCTGCCTCTCGCTCATGAGTCCGTCAGCCCTACTGGATGTTGACGTCGACGCTCGCCGGGAGGTCGATGCGCATCAGCGCGTCGACCGTCTTCGGCGTGGGGTCGAGGATGTCGATCAGCCGCTTGTGGGTGCGCATCTCGAAGTGCTCGCGCGAGTCCTTGTACTTGTGCGGCGAACGGATGACGCAGTAGACGTTCTTCTCCGTCGGCAGCGGCACCGGCCCGACGACCCGAGCGCCCGTGCGGGTGACCGTCTCCACGATCTTGCGCGCGGAGGCGTCGATGGCCTCGTGGTCATAGGCCTTCAGCCTGATGCGGATCTTTTGTCCCGCCATGGTCGTCGGTCGTCCTCTTCTTCCTGCCGCTCGTTGACGCGTGCTCCGGGGGTGGCGCACACGGTCGGACGCACCGGGCTGCTGCTCGGTGGAGGTCCGCTCGTGGTGGCTCCGGTACACGAGGTCGGGCGTGTCGCCGTCGATCCGCATACCGGTCCCCGGATCACCCGTGCCCCCTGGGGGGTCACTGTGCTCGGGGGCTGGCGCCGGGGTCGGCGCACGCGGAGGAACCACGTGCGCCGACGCCGAACGCGCAACCCGTCAAGGATGCCACATCGGGAACGGCAGCCTCGACCCGGGGGGTCTTACTTGCTGATCTTGATGACCTGGCCGGCGCCGACGGTCCGGCCACCCTCGCGGATGGCGAACTGCAGGCCCTCCTCCATGGCGATCGGCTGGATCAGCTTCACGCTCATGGTGGTGTTGTCGCCCGGCATGACCATCTCGGTCCCGCTGGGCAGGGTCACCACACCGGTCACGTCGGTGGTGCGGAAGTAGAACTGCGGGCGGTAGTTGTTGAAGAACGGCGTGTGCCGTCCGCCCTCGTCCTTGGACAGGATGTAGACCTGGCCCTCGAACTCGGTGTGCGGGGTGGTCGTGCCCGGCTTGGTGACGACCATGCCGCGCTCGACCTGCTCGCGCTTCACACCACGCAGCAGCAGCGCCGCGTTGTCGCCGGCGCGGCCCTCGTCCAGGAACTTCTTGAACATCTCGATGGAGGTCGTGACGGTCTTGAACGACTGCTCGCGGATACCGACGATCTCCACCTCCTCGTTCACCTTGACGATGCCGCGCTCGATGCGGCCGGTGACCACGGTGCCGCGGCCGGAGATCGTGAAGACGTCCTCGACCGGCATGAGGAACGGCTTCTCGACGTCGCGCTCGGGCTCGGGGATCGACTCGTCGACCGCGTCCATGAGCTCGAGGAGCTTCTCGCCCCACTCGGCGTCGCCCTCGAGGGCCTTGAGCGCCGAGACGCGCACGATCGGCAGGTCGTCGCCCGGGTACTCCTGAGCGGACAGCAGTTCGCGGACCTCGAGCTCGACGAGCTCCAGGATCTCCTCGTCGTCGACCATGTCGGCCTTGTTCAGCGCCACGACGATGTAGGGCACGCCGACCTGGCGGGCGAGCAGCACGTGCTCACGCGTCTGGGGCATCGGGCCGTCGGTGGCCGCGACCACCAGGATGGCGCCGTCCATCTG